>CADAUV010000021.1 GCA_902791235.1 Oscillospiraceae bacterium | reverse complement strand
CTTGGTGAACTGGCAAAAACAGTTCTTGAATTTCCTGATACATCAGATGCCACTATTGCTAATCTTATGCGGCTTCAGATACCTGTTACCCAGGAAAATATTACACAGTTTGAAGCATATAAAAGTTATGAACACAGTGTGCTATCTGATATTAATACTATGGAAGATGGATTTTCACAGCTTTTCAATTCAATGATTTCAGATAGTGGTGATGCACAGTCAGCACAACAGTCAGCTTCATTATTTGATAATCTGACAGAAATACTTTATGATGGAAATAAAACTGAAAGCACTAATATATCAGATGTGTTTGATAATGACACAATTAATAGCCTTAAAGATATAATAAAAGCAGTGGAGGAAAAGCTATGACCACGGTTAAGAATATTTATGATTATCTGAACAGCATTGCGCCCTTTGAAACTCAGGAGGAGTGGGACAATTCGGGCTTCCTTGCAGGTGATTTCAGAGGGGAGGTCAGGACCGTAGTCTTAGCTCTTGATGCGAGTAAGGAGGTTGCCGCGTTTGCAAAAAGCGTTAATGCCGAGCTTCTCATTACCCATCATCCTCTTATTTTCAACCCTGTCAGCAGTGTTGAAAAAGGCACTGCGCTGTATGAGCTTGTAAGCTCGGGAGTATCTGTTATCAGCACGCACACCTGTTATGACAGGGCAAAGGGCGGCATTAACGACAGCCTTGCCGAGCTTCTTGAGCTTGATAATATAAGACAGGTACCCGATAGCTTCCTGAGTGTCGGAGAGCTTCAGGGCGCTATGAGTATTGATGACTTTGCCGATTATGTAAGCGAAAAGCTTTTAAGCGATAAGGTGCTTTATCTGAAGTCCGATAAGCTTATTAAGAGCGTAGCTGTCGGCGGCGGTGCCTGCGGTGAATACGCACAGCTTGCAATGGATAACGCCGACTGCTTTTTGACGGGCGAGATGAAGTACCATGAGCTTCTTGACGCTTATGAGAAGGGCATTACGGTTATTACCGCGGGTCATTTTGAAACAGAACATATACCTTTTACAAGGCTTGCAGATAAGCTTTCACAGCTTTTTACTGACCTTGAAATAATTGTCGCACCTGAGAAAAATGCGATTATCGGACTTTAATTATGGCGCTTGACGGAATATTTTTATACCATCTGAAAAATGAAATAGCAGCTTTTGCACTTGACAGCAGGGTGGATAAAATCTATCAGCCGTCAAGGGATGAGCTTGTGTTTAACCTTCGCTCAAGGGAGGGCAGCCGCAGGCTGTTGTTGTCCTGCAACGCTGATTGCGCGAGGCTTCATTTCACGGAGTTTCCTCCCGAGAATCCTGCAAAGCCCCCTATGTTCTGCCTGCTTCTCAGAAAAAGACTTACGGGTGCATGGATTACGGGGATAACTCAGGACAATCTTGAAAGAATTGTCCGCATTGATTTTTCCTCAACCGATGAGCTTGGCGATAAGAAAAAATACTCGCTTATAATTGAAATTATGGGCAGGTATTCAAATATAATTTTCCTTGATGAAAACGGAGTTATTATTGACTCTCTTAAAAGGGTTGACGATACAAAGTCGCAGATAAGGCAGGTACTGCCCGGCATAACTTATGAAGCGCCGCCTTCGCAGGATAAGCTGAATGTTTTTACCGCCTCGGCTGAGGAAATTAATGAGCGTATAAAAAGCGGCAATAAGGGCGTTTATAAGGCTGTTATGGACGCTGTCAAGGGTGTTTCACCGATTGTGTGCCGTGAGTTTGAAAACGGGCTTACGCTTGATGAGTTCATAAAATGCGCTAATAATCCTAAGCCTGTCTGCGTGTGTTTTGATGTGCCCAGGGATTATTCCTTTATGGATATAAAGCAGTACGGCGGACTTGCGACTGTTAAATATTTCGATACCTTTTCACAGCTCCTTGATTATTTTTATTATGAGCGTGTGAGGCTGATGCGAATAAGAGCGAGAAGCGCCGATTTGTTTAAGACCGTCGCCACTCTTCAGGAGAGGTCGGTGCGTAAGGCAGCCCTGCGTGAGCAGGAGCTTGAAGCCTGCAAGGATAAGGAAACATATAAAATATTCGGCGACCTTATAAGCTCAAATCAGTACAGGCTTGAAAAGGGAGCCCCGTACTACGATTTGGAAAATTACTATGACGGGGGTAAGAGTGTTCGTATTCCTGCGGATGTAACTCTCACCCCGTCGCAAAACGCGCAGAAGTATTACAGGGAATACCGTAAAAAGCAGATTGCAGAGAGCAAGCTCACTGATTTTATATCTCAGGCGAGAGCGGAGGCGGAGTATTTTGAAACCGTACTTGACGCTCTTTCAAGGGCTGAAACCGACAGCGAAATAACCGAGATAAAATCCGAGCTTTCACAGCAGGGATATATCAGAAAGTCAAATGATAAGAAGCAGAGGCATAAGGCGCTTTTGCCGATGCATTTTGTAACGCGCGACGGCTTTGATGTCTACATCGGCAGGAATAATATTATGAACGACCGCCTTACGATGAAAACCGCAAAGAATTATGACACCTGGTTTCATGTTCAGGGCGCTGCCGGAAGCCATGTAATCTGCGAAACCTCGGGTAAGGTGATTACGGATGAGGCTATTCACGACTGCGCCGTTCTTGCAGCTTATTACAGTAAGGCGAGGGAATCCTCAAATGTTCCCGTTGATTATACGCTTGTGAAGAATATCCGAAAACCAAACGGAGCGAAGCCGGGCTTTGTTGTTTACGACACTTATAAGACGGAATTCGCAACGCCGACAAGGGAGGAGGCGGAAAGCTTAAGCTATGAATAATACTGCGATAATACTCGGCGCAGGCTCGGGCACAAGAATGAAATGCGAAAAAAGCAAGCTTCTTCTTGAGCTTGACGGAGCGACTGTGATTGAAAGAAGCGTTCGTGCTTTTTTTGAGCTTCCTTTTATTAATAACATTATAGTTGTCTGTCGTGAGGAGGACAGGGAGGACTTTTCCTCGCTCCTCAAGCCCTACGGCGTTACTTTCTGTATCGGCGGAAGCACAAGGCAGGGGAGTGTGAAAAACGCCCTGAAGCTTATTGATAACTGCGACTGTGTGTTCATTCACGACGGAGCAAGACCTCTTATAACCGCAAAGGAAATTGAGGATACTTATAACAATACGCTGAAATACGGCGCTTCGGCTGTCGGAGTACCCGTCAAGGATACTATAAAAGTAGTTGACGGCGACGGCAAAATCCTCGACACGCCCGACAGGTCGTCCCTTATTTCAATAAGGACGCCGCAGGTCTTTGAGTTTTCAGAATATAAAAAAGCGCTTGAAAGCGCCGAAAACAAAGGGCTTGATTTTACCGACGACTGCGCAGTTGCCGAAAGCTATGGTATCAGCGTTTATGTTACGCTCGGTGAATATGATAATATAAAAATTACCACGCCCGAGGATTTGCCTCTGGCTCTTTCGATTATTTCAAGGAGGGAAAGTAATGATAAGAATAGGTAACGGATACGATGTTCATAAGGTTGTTGAGGGCAGAAAGTGCATTGTTGGCGGCGTTGAGATTCCGTGGGAATACGGACTTCTCGGCCATAGTGATGCAGATGTTCTCCTTCACGCAATCTGCGACGCCCTTCTCGGCTCGGTTGCACTCGGAGACCTCGGCAAACACTTTCCCGACAGCGACGATAAGTGGAAGGGCGCTGACAGTATGGTGATTCTTTCTGAGGTAGCAAAGCTCGTCAAGGTCAGCGGTTACGCCATTGTCAATATTGATTCAATAATTATTGCTCAGAAGCCTAAGATGTCCCCGTATGCGCTTGAGATGCGCCAGAACATTGCAAAAGCCTGCGGTATCGGCGTTGACCAGGTTTCGGTAAAAGCCACAACGGAGGAGGGGCTCGGCTTCACGGGTGTCGGCGACGGTATATCCGCTCACGCAGTCTGCCTTGTTGAATCCGTAAGACCTCAGTATATATAACGGTTTTGAGGGTGCATTTTGCACCCTCTTGTTTTATTTTTTGCCGAATATTCCCAATCCGTTGAGCCGCAGTGAGCAGGTCGTTTTCTTATTACATATTCGCAGTTATTTAATACATATACTATATTATAGTGTGTATTATCTATATTTTATAAAATATTTGTTAATACACTTGACAAATGGAAAAATGTTGCTAAAATAGTATTTGTTAGCACTCAGAGGCAAAGAGTGCTAACACTAAAATGATAATCTGATTTAGAGGTGATATTATGACAATCAAACCACTTGCTGACAAGGTGCTTTTAAAAGCACTTGAAGCGGAGGAAACAACAAAGGGCGGACTTCTCCTTGCCTCATCTGCTCAGGAAAAGCCTGAGATGAGCGAGGTCGTAGCAGTTGGTCCCGGTACCGAGGAAAACCCCATGACCGTTAAGGCGGGCGATAAGGTTATTATCGGTAAGTATTCAGGAACAGAGGTTAAGCTTGACGGTACTGAATACACAATCGCATCTGTTAAGGATATCCTTGCAGTTGTTGAGTAATTAATGAAAGGATGATGCTTTATGGCAAAGGATATTATTTATGGTGAAGATGCCCGCAAGGCACTTCAGGCAGGTATTGATAAGCTTGCAAACACAGTTAAAATCACACTCGGTCCGAAGGGCAGGAATGTCGTTCTTGACAAGAAATACGGCTCGCCCCTCATCACGAATGACGGCGTAACAATCGCTAAGGAGATTGAGCTTGAGGACGCTTTTGAGAATATGGGCGCACAGCTTGTTAAAGAGGTTTCCTCAAAGACTAATGACGACGCGGGCGACGGCACAACAACCGCAACGCTTCTTGCTCAGGCACTTGTTCGCGAGGGTATGAAGAATGTTGCCGCAGGCGCAAACCCGATGGCTGTTAAAAACGGTATCAAGGCTGCTGTTGACGCAACTGTTGAGGCTGTTAAGAAAAACTCGCATCAGGTTAAGGGTAACGATGATATTAAGAGAGTCGCTACCGTTTCTGCCGCTGATGAGTATATCGGCACGCTTATTTCGGATGCAATGGAAAAGGTTTCTGCTGACGGCGTAATCACAATCGAGGAGTCCAAGACTGCCGATACCGTATGCGAGGTAGTCGAGGGTATGCAGTTTGACAGGGGCTATATCTCACCTTATATGGTAACGGATACCGATAAAATGGAGGCTGTAATTGACGACGCAATGCTCCTCATTACCGATAAGAAAATCTCAGTAATCGCTGATGTTTTACCGCTTCTTGAGTCTGTACTTAAAGCAGGCAAAAAGCTTGTAATCATTGCAGAGGATGTTGAGGGTGAGGCTTTACAGACAATCCTTCTCAATAAGCTTCGCGGCACCTTTACCTGCGTATGCGTTAAGGCACCGGGCTTTGGCGACAGAAGAAAGGATATGCTTCAGGATATCGCAATTCTTACAGGCGGTCAGGTAATCACCTCCGATATCGGTCTTGAACTCAAGGATGCAACAATGGCAATGCTCGGTCAGGCTCGTCAGGTTAAGGTAACCAAGGAAAATACAATCATCGTAGACGGCGCAGGCAGCGCTGATGAGATTAAGAGCAGAGTCGGTCAGATAAAGACCGCTATTGAAACAACAACCTCCGACTTTGACCGCGAGAAGCTTCAGGAAAGACTTGCTAAGCTTGCAGGCGGTGTTGCTGTAATCAAAGTCGGTGCGGCAACCGAAACTGAGATGAAGGAAAAGAAGCTCAGAATTGAGGACGCTCTTGCGGCAACCAAGGCTGCAGTTGAGGAGGGTATAGTTGCAGGCGGCGGCGTTGCTCTTATCAACGCAATCCCTGCTGTTGAGGCTCTTCTTGAAACTGACGACGCGGACTTTAAGACAGGCGTAACAATCGTTCTCAAGGCTCTTGAGGAGCCTGTAAGACAGATTGCTCTTAACGCAGGTCTCGAGGGCAGCGTGATTGTAGACAAGATTAAGAGCGCTGACAAAACAGGCTACGGTTTTAATTTCGCAACAGGCGTGTACGGCGATATGCTTGAGGAGGGTATTGTTGACCCTGCCAAGGTAACCCGTTCAGCGCTTCAGAATGCGGCTTCAGTCGCTTCAATGGTGCTTACAACAGAATCTCTTGTAACTGAGATTAAGGACCCTGCAGCGGACGCAGCGCAGGCAGCGGCATTAGCGGCAGCACAGGGCGGCGGAATGTATTAATAAAAATAAATAAAAAATGCAGGAGTCCCTTGGGGCTCCTGCATTTTTCATAACTGAGTAAAAAACACCGTAAGGCTGATGCCTTACGGTGTTTTTTGTTTATTTTATAAGTCCCTGTCCGCTGTTAACAAGCATAAATGCGCTTGCAAATACAAGTGATACGATTGTCATAAGCTTGATAAGAATATTGATTGAAGGACCCGAGGTGTCTTTGAACGGGTCGCCGACTGTGTCGCCTACAACAGCCGCCTTGTGAGCCTCGCTGCCCTTGCCGCCGTCCTTTAAGCCTTCAATATACTTCTTTGCGTTATCCCATGCGCCGCCTGAGTTAGCCATAAATATAGCCATCATTACGCCGCTTACAAGCGAGCCTGCGAGAAGACCGCCAAGGCTTTCCACGCCGAGAAGGAAACCTACAATAAGCGGAGTTACAACCGCCATAATACCGGGTAAAATCATCTCGTGTAAAGCTGCCTGCGTTGAGATTGCAACGCATTTTTTGTAGTCGGGCTTGTCAGTACCCTCGAGGATTCCGGGAAGCTCTCTGAACTGTCTTCTTACCTCTTCAATCATCTTGTTTGCCGCCTTGCCCACGCTGCTCATTGTGAAAGCAGAGAACAGGAAGGGAAGCATACCGCCGATGAATAATCCTACAACAACCTTAGCGTCAAGAATACTCATTCCGTCGTTGATATTTGTTGCCTGTGCAAATGAAGCGAAAAGAGCAAGTGCAGTAAGCGCTGCTGAGCCGATAGCAAAGCCCTTGCCGATAGCGGCAGTGGTGTTTCCTACCGAGTCGAGCTTGTCGGTAATTTCTCTTACCTCGGGCTCAAGCTCGCTCATTTCAGCAATACCGCCTGCGTTGTCCGCGATAGGACCGTAAGCGTCAACAGCGATGGTCATACCCGTTGTTGAAAGCATACCTACTGCGGCAAGCGCAATGCCGTAAAGACCAAAGAGCTTATAGGAAATAAGAATACCGATACCGATAAAGATAATCGGGAGAGCGGTTGATTTCATACCAACGCTTAAGCCGTTGATGATATTTGTCGCTGCGCCCGTCTTTGACGATTCCGCAATTTCTCTTACAGCCTTGTATTTGTCAGAGGTGTAAATCTCGGTAAGCTTACCTATAATTGTTCCGACAGCAAGACCTGCAAGAACACAGCCGAAGCCCTTGAAGCCGCCAAGCATTGTGTAGCTGAGTACACAGGAGGCGATAAGAACAAGTGCTGTTGTTATGTATTCGCCGATGTTAAGTGCCTTCTGCGGGTCGTTGCCCTTGTAGTTGGCAACGATGATTGTCGAGAGAATTGAAGCAACAATACCGACTGCGCAGAGAATGAGCGGGAATACAGCGCCCTTGAGTGAATTGAAGTTTGCGTTTTCCTGAATTGTACCTGCCGCAAAAGCAAGTGTGATTGCAGAAATTATTGAGCCGACATATGACTCAAAAAGGTCGGCGCCCATACCGGCAACATCGCCTACATTGTCGCCTACATTATCAGCGATTGTTGCAGGGTTTCTCGGGTCATCCTCAGGGATACCTGCTTCAACCTTGCCTACAAGGTCGGCGCCCACATCGGCAGCCTTTGTGTAGATGCCGCCGCCAACACGCGCGAATAATGCGATTGAAGAAGCGCCGAGGCTGAAGCCTGTAAGCCAGTTAAGGCTTGAAACATTCGGACCTGCAAGATTTCTTGAAATGAGGAGGAATATAAGTCCGACGCCGATAACGCCGAGACCTACAACAGCCATACCCATTACCGCGCCGCCGCTGAAAGCAACCTTGAGAGCCTTATTAAGTCCGCCCGACTTAGCGGCGTTAGCGGTTCTTACATTCGCTTTGGTAGCAACGGTCATACCGAAATAGCCTGCAAGCGTTGAAAACAGCGCGCCAACAACAAAGCAGAGTGCCGTTTCAAGTCCGATAAGAAGCCAGATGAGAGCAAAAAGAATAATAACGAATATAACAAGAATTTTGTATTCCGAATAAAGGAATGCCTTTGCACCGTCTGCGATGTTCTCGGCAATTTCCTTCATCCTGCTGTTTCCGGGTTCTTTCTTACCTATGTTGTGCGCAGTGAGCACGGCAAAGCCGAGTGCGATAATACCTGCGCAAACAGTAATAAGCATTAATAACTTTTCCATAATATATCTCCTTAATGCACTGACTGATTAAAGCTGAAAGTTTTCAATGTATCTGTCAATGCAGTTTTGTATGATTTCAACAGCGACCTCTCTCGGCTTGACCTCCGTTACGGATGTCGCCTTGTTATGCTCGAGCGTTTTGTAAACCTCAAAGAAATGCTTGATTTCGTCAAAGCGGTGGCTCGGGAGCTGGTCGATATTCTGGTATCCGTTATAGTTGGGGTCGTTAACGGGTACGGCGATTATCTTTTCGTCCGCGGCGCCGTTGTCCTCCATAACAAGTACGCCAATCGGTACACATTCAACTATTGTCATCGGCTGAATTGTCTCGCTGCACAGCACAAGAACATCAAGCGGGTCGTTGTCGCTTGCATATGTACGCGGTATAAAGCCGTAGTTAGCAGGGTAGTGTGTAGAGGTGAAAAGTACTCTGTCAAGCTTGAGCATACCCGTTTCCTTGTCAAGCTCGTATTTGTTTTTACCGCCCTTTGAAATCTCGATAACAGCGTAAAACCTGTCCTTCTTGATTCTCTTAGGCGATATGTCATGCCATATGTTCATAGGCTCCTCCTCGGGCGTAACAAAATGAAAACTGCTTCGTTTCTCAGCTTACGCCTATTTATATATATAATAATATATCATATTGTTAAAATAATATCAATAAACATTTTTATATATCTGCACATTTTATTTTTGTACTTGTTATATTGCCTTAAATGATATATACTTAACTTAACATTAAAAAAAGAGGTAGCTTATGAAAAGGCTTTTATCACTAATACTCTGTGCGGTTTTTCTTTTTTCGTTTGCAGCCTGCTCGAAGGAGAAAAGCGCTGATAATAGCACACCTGATATAAGCGCAAAGGCTGTGGGTAATGTGTGGGATTCGCATTATGACGGTATGAGCGAGGCTTCGCTTAGCGCTTTTGAAAATCTTTGCAACGCAGTTAAAACGGGGGAGGACAGTGTTTCGGTTTCCGCTGATACGCTTGATGATGTAAACACGCTTTACTACACCTCATTTCCTCTGTCGGCTCTTGTCGAGAGCCTTGAACTGAGTTCGGACGGCGCTGCTATTGACATCTATTATAAGAATGATAAGAAAACTCATCTTGAGCTTGTAAGCAATTTTGAAAATAAAGTGAATGAGATTACATCTGCCTGCGGTCTCGGCAGTGTAGGAAGCGACAGATATGTATTTAATGTATATCATTATATCTGTGAAAATGTCGCTGTTGACGATACCGTTTTGAGCCCTTATGATACGATTATCAGTCTGAAAGGCTCCGCTCAGTCGGTCAGTCAGGCGTTTGAATATCTCCTTCTTATCGGCGGCGTAAAGGCGTCCCATATAGTGAATTTTGATAACGGAATAAATGTTATGAGCGTTTCTCAGCTCGGCGGTAACGATTACATTTTCTGTCCGTACTGCGAGATTAAAAATACCAACGGCAAGGGACTGACTTATTTTGCGATGGGAAGCGAAAGAGCAGAGAATGCGTTTATGCTCACAGGCTTTAAGTATACGGACGAAACGCCGCTGAAGGAGATTGCGGGCGGCGATTACGGTAAGCTTGCGGACTGTAAGTCCTATACCTTTGATGATGAAAAAATCAAAGCCGACTGCGGCGGTACACAGTTAATAATGCCGTTTAAATAATTCTTATAGCAGAAAACCTCATTTTTGCATAGTATGGACTGTGCACAGATGAGGTTTTTTTATGAAATATTTAATTAAAGTAGGTTCAATAACCAATGCCCAGAGGGCAAACGCGGTGCTTTCTTCACGGGGTTACCGTTCGGCTGTCAGAAAGCTTGAAAAGCCGTCGCAGGAGGACGGCTGCGGATGGGCGGTCGAGGTGCAGTCGAATAACGGCGCGCCGGTTAATATATTAACGCAGAGCGGTATCACCGTAAGGGGTGTGAGTACCCTTGGTATATCTTGATAACTGCGCTACTACAAGTCCGAAGCCTGACAGTGTGATAAACGCTGTCAGCGCTTCTCTTAAAAAATACAGTTATAATTCGGGCAGGGGAGGATACAGCGAGGCTGTTGCGGCAGGAAGTCGCGTTTTCAGTGTCAGGCAGAGCCTTGCGGATTTCCTCAACTGCGAGCCTGAGAGGGTAGTTTTTACACAAAACTGTACCCTTGCGCTAAATATGGCAATTAAGGGTCTTGCAGAGAAGGGCGACCATTTTATCATATCATCGCTTGAGCATAACGCGGTTTACAGATGCGTTCATTCCCTTTACGACGAAGGGCTCTGCACTTATGATATAGCGCCCTTTCACTTTGATGCCGATGCGCAGACAAGGGAGTTTGAAGCGCTTATCAAGCCTGAAACGAAGGCAATTATCTGCACTTATTCTTCAAATGTTTTCGGCTGTGTTCTGCCTGTTTCAAAGCTCGGCGCTCTTGCGAAAAAGCACGGAATAAAGCTTGTCGTTGACGGCGCGCAGGGCGTGGGAATTTTCGATATAGATATGAAAAGGGATAATATATCCGTTCTTTGCGGCGCCGGTCATAAGGGGCTTTATGCGCCTCTTGCGATAGGCTTTCTTGCACTTAACAGCGACACTGAGCTTAAACCGATTATTCACGGTGGTACGGGCTCGGATTCAGCAAAGCCTTACCAGCCGTCCTTTTATCCCGACAGGCTGGAGGCAGGCTCGCTTTCAAACTGCCTTATTGACGGACTCGGAGCAGGTCTTTCCTTTGTCAAAGCAAGGGGAGTGGACAGGATATATTCACATGAGCTTAAGCTGTGCGAATATATTTATGACAGCCTTGCATATTATTATGATGCAAAGCTTTATACCTCTTATCCCAAACCGGATTTATCAGCGCCCGTACTCTCTTTTAATATTAAGGATTACAGCTCTGAAAAAACCGCCTCGCTTTTGGCGGAAAAGGGTATTGCCGTAAGAGGCGGCCTGCACTGCGCCGTGCTTGCGCATAAATGCTTTGACACGCTTGAAACGGGAACAGTAAGGCTCTGTCCTTCGGTGTTTACCACTGAGGCTCAGGCAGATTTTTTCATAAAGTCTGTAAAAAAACTTTAATTTCACTTTATTTATTTAGTTTAATGTGTTAGAATATATTTAATTAAAAATAAAGGTGTTTAAAATGGCAGAGAAGATAAGCGAATTTATAAACAAAATAATAAGTGTATTCTCAACCTTTTCTTTTTTTGATTTTCTTGATATTGCATTAGTAGCGGTTGTTATATATATCTGTATGCGAATTATCCGTGAGACAAGGGCTATGCAGCTTTTAAAGGGAATTGTTTTTCTCGTTTTCGTATACGGTATTGTTAACGCTCTCGGGATGGAGGCTTCAAGTGTAATCTTTAAATCAATATTCTCTAATATTCTCATCATCGTAGTAATTCTTTTCGGTCCTGAAATAAGGAGTATTCTTGAGCAGGTCGGACTCGGCGCAACCACAAGGAGTATTAAAGCAATTCTGCATCCGGGCGTTGCGGTTGAGCTTGCTGAGATGAATGAGGCTATTGAGGCGGTTTGTAAGGCTTGTTCAGATATGAGCGACCAGAAAATCGGCGCTCTTATCTGTTTTGAAAAGGACACTCTTATAGGAGATGTCGTTTCAACAGGAACTGAGGTGAACGCCAAGGTTTCACGACAGCTTGTAGAGAATATCTTTTTCCCGAAATCACCCCTTCACGACGGCGCAATGGTTATCCGCGACGGTAAGATTTTAGCCGCAGGATGTATTCTTCCGCTTACAAAGAAGGTTGTTTCCTCCGCTCTTGGTACAAGGCACAGGGCAGGCATAGGTCTTACCGAGCAGTGCGACGCTCTTGTTGTAATTGTCAGCGAGGAGACGGGTGCAATTTCAGTCGTTAAAAACGGCGTGCTTGACAGGGATATTTCCGACGGTGATTTAAGGGATATCCTCAAGTCTGAGTTTATCGTGAGCGGTACCTCCACTGATGATAAAATCATCAGAAGGCTTGTAAGGAGGGTGAAAAAATAATGGCTGAAAAAAAGCATAGAGAGTATTCTTTAAGAAAATTCATTTATAACGATAAATACCTTGTTGCTATTTCAATAATTGCCGCTGTGATTATCTGGGTCGCAACCTCGATGAATCTTTCACCCGAAACCGCTAAGACCATAACGGTTGAGGTGCCTGTTGACTTTTCAGATTCCGCTGCCGAGCAGCTTGGTATAAAATGCTATGGCGACAGCACGGTGAGCGTTGAGGTAACAATCAATTGTAAGAAATATCTTGCTAAGGATATTACAGCAGAAAATCTTGATGTAAGCCTTCAGACAAGTGCGGTTACCACAAACGGTTTTATTGATGTTCCGATTAAGGTTGAGCCTGACAGCAGCGACTTTGAGGTAACAAGCTTTTACCCGACGACATACAGAGCGTATTTTGATGTTGAGGATTCAAGGGTAATGGACATCACGGTGAATTATATGGAGGATGATTTCATAGAGGACGGTTATGTTATGGATGACCCGAAGCTCAGTGAAACCTCCGTAACCCTTACCGGTCCTAAAACCTATATGTCAACCGTTGTTGATGTTGTTTCAGAGGTTTCCTTTGAAAACAAGCTCACCTCAACACAGACAGTCGACCTCAAAATCACACCTGTTGACGCCTATGGCAATACGGTTGATTTTATCACCGTAAACAGCAAGTCGAAGAATGTAACGCTCACAATCCCCGTACTTAAGATTGCGAAGCTCGATGTTACGACCTCGTTTACGAATAAGCCTGCAGGCGCGGGAGACGATATCTCCGTTTCCTATGATGTTTCAAGCGTTAATGCAGGAGTCCTTGAGGAAGCCAATATCGCGAACGCAAATATCGGCACAATTGATTTTTCACAGCTTAAGCCCGGTGAAAACACCTTCACCTTTAAGGTTGATAATCTCGACAGTATAGTAATCCTTGATGATATTAAGGAAATTACGGCGACTGTAACGGTACCCGACTCCTATGTTACGGATACTCTTTCGGTAACCACTGCTAATGTAAATGTTGCGAATGTTCCCGACGGGTATAAATACTCAGTTGAAGGGCTGAGCAGTTATACGGTTACCGTTGTAGGCACTGAGGATAATGTTTCTAACATTAAATCAGGCGATGTTTCCTTCATAATCGACCTGAAGGATGTTACCGAGGAGAATATAAAGCTCGGCGTTAATTCCTACACCGCAAGTGTGGCTACGAGCGAGAGCGACAATTGCTGGATTTACGGCGAATATACGGTAAGACTGAATTTATATAAATAATTAAAAGCTCACTGATTTTCAGTGAGCTTTTTTAATCAGTGAGCTTTTTTGTTTGAGTTTAAGTATAGAACAGTGATTTTGATTGCGCTTTTGAAAAGCGGTAAACGCTCATTCCGATTCCAAGAGCTATGTAAATACACAGCGAGGAGGAACCGCCTGCGCTGAAAAGGGGAAGCGTAATACCGATACACGGCAGCCACGAAAGCTCCATACCGATGTTAATAAACATCTGCGCAAAGAGCATTACCGCGATACCGCTGCACATAAGATAGCCTACATTATCCCTTGCTTTAAGTCCGTTTGTAATCATCCTGATTATAAGGACAAGCAAGAGCAGTATTACCGTCATTGCGCCGAGGTATCCGAACTCCTCGCCGGCAACCGTAAGCACCATATCATTCTCGTTTTCGGGCACTGAGCCGCTCTGGGTCATTGTTCCGTTGAGGAAGCCCTGACCGAGAAGTCCGCCGCTTCCGAGTGCGATTTTGCCGTTTGTCTGCTGATATAGTGTGTCCGCATACTGCTCGGGATAGAACAGCGCGGTTATCCTTTCTCTCTGAATACCGCCGATAATACCCGTTCTCCACGCGATTGCAAATCCTACGATAAGCGCGCATATACCTGCGGCGAAGTAGCCGATATTCACCTTGGCAAAAAACAGCATTCCGATGAACATAAGAAGAAAGATGAGCGCAGAGCCGGCGTCGCCTGTCGCAATTACAAGTGCAATCGGCACCATACCGTGAGCAACAAGCAAAGCGATTGTTTTAAGTCTGTTTATATTTTCCTTTACTCTGTCAAGATGGTAGGAGAAGGAGATTATAAAGCCGACCTTGAGCAGTTCGCTTGGCTGAAAATAAAAGACCTTTAAATCAAGCCATGACCTTGCGTCCTGTCTTGCGGACGGCGCAACACCGAAGAACATAGTGAACACCATCAGCCCTACGCAGCCCGCCGCAATTAACGGCCAGTATTTGGATATAATCTCGTAGTCAATATTTGATATCACAATGGCAATGATAAATCCCATTGCGACGGACACAAGCATTGACCTTACATCACTTGTGATTACTTTACCATCGGTAAGCCTTGAGTAAGTGGCGCTGTAAACAAGCATAAGACCGAAGCCTGAGGCAAGCACTGCCGCAATCGCCGTAACATAGTCAACCGAGCTTAAATATCCGTTTTTTCTTGGTTCCACAGCACCACCTCCGCTTATTTATTCCACACATAAGTGATAGTAATAGTATTATATAAAATAAATTATTACATTTCAATAACAAAATTAAAAATACTTTTATTATTTATTTAATATGTGATATAATAATGCAGAAAAATTCTAAAGGAGAATTAATATGCTTTCTGATATCGAAATTGCTCAGCAGGCAAAAATGATGAAAATCAAGGATATTGCCGCTCAAATTGATATAAAGGAGGACGAGCTTGAGCCTTACGGACACTATAAGGCAAAGCTTTCCGACGAGCTTCTTGACAGGATTAAGGATAATAAGGACGGCAAGCTCGTGCTTGTAACCGCTGTTAATCCCACCCCTGCAGGAGAGGGTAAAACAACAGTATCAATAGGTCTTGCACAGGGTATGAATAAGCTCGGTAAAAAGACTGTTGTAGCACTGCGCGAGCCTTCGCTCGGTCCCGTGTTCGGAATTAAGGGCGGCGCTGCAGGCGGCGGCTATTCACAGGTGCTTCCCATGGAGGATATAAATCTCCATTTCACAGGGGATATGCACGCAATAACAAGTGCTAATAATCTTATGTGCGCTCTTCTTGATAACCATATTCAGCAGGGTAACGAGCTTGGCATTGACCAGCGCAGAGTCCTTGTGAAGAGATGTCTTGATATGAATGACAGGGCGCTTCGCAATATCGTTTGCTCTCTCGGCGGTAAGCTCAACGGCGTGCCGCGTGAGGACCATTTTATTATCACGGTTGCCTCCGAGGTTATGGCGATTCTCTGTCTTGCCGAGGATTTGTTTGACCTCAAGAGAAGGCTTGGAAATATTCTTGTAGCTTACACCTACGATAATGAGCCTGTTTACTGCAGGGATATCAAGGCTGAGGGCGCAATGACCGTTCTTCTGAAGGACGCTATCAAGCCTAACCTTGTACAGACAATAGAGAATACGCCTGCGATTATGCACGGCGGACCCTTTGCTAATATCGCTCACGGCTGTAATTCAATCAGAGCGACCAAAACAGCGCTTAAGCTCGGCGATTACTGTATCACCGAGGCAGGCTTCGGCTCCGACCTCGGCGCTGAAAAGTTCCTTGACATCAAGTGCCGCTTCGCAGGTCTTACACCGTCCTGTATCGTTCTTGTTTCAACCGTTCGTTCAATGAAGTATAACGGCGGCGTGCCGAAGGACGCGCTTAAAACGACCTTCGATATGGACGCTCTTGAGAAGGGCTGTGTAAATCTTATTGCGCATATAACAAATCTTAAAAAATTCGGCGTGCCCGTTGTTGTGGCAATAAATCATTTCAATGAGGACACGGATGAGGAAATCGCTTTTGTAGAGAAGCTTTGCAGAGATAACGGCGCAGATTTTGCGCTCACCGATTGCTTCAAGGACGGCGGCGCAGGCTCTGTTAACCTCGCTCAAAAGGTTGTTGAGGCTTGCGATAAGGAAAATAATTTCCACTATCTTTATGACCTTGATATGTCCGTCTATGATAAGATTGACACTATCGCACGCGAAATATACGGCGCTGACGGCGTTGATTACACCAAGGAAGCGAAAAAGAGCATTGATGAGTTCGTTAAGCTCGGGGCTGATAAAATGCCTGTATGTATGGCGAAAACTCAGTACAGCCTTTCTGACAATCCTGTCGCTCTCGGCAGACCCTCGGGCTTCAGAATTACCGTAAGCTCGGCAAGCCTTTCAAACGGCGCAGGCTTCCTCGTTTGCCAGACGGGCAGCATTATGACAATGCCGGGACTTTCAAAATCGCCCTCGGCATACAGAATTGATATTGACGAAAACGGTAACACCGTAGGACTTTTCTGATGAGGGAATATATTTCAAACAGCTATGAGGAAACTCTGAGCATTGCCGAGTCATTTGCAAAGGAGCTTGAGAAGGGGAGTACGGTTGCGTATTTAGGCGGCCTCGGAATGGGTAAAACCGCCTTCACCACAGGGCTTGCAAAAGGGCTCGGGATTGACGCCGATGTGTCCTCTCCGACCTTCGCAATCTGTAATACATATATTGGCGCTGAGAACACGCTCTGCCATTTTGATATGTACAGGGTTGACGGCTGGGATGACCTCTATTCAACGGGCTTCTTTGATTTTCTCGACACTGACGCATATCTAGCAATTGAGTGGAGCGAGAATGTCTACGGCGCGTTGCCCGATGATTCATATATCGTCGAGATAGAAAAGCTTTCGGAAAACGGCAGAAAAATCAAAATTTGCAGAAAGTATGAGATTGACTGATGTTGCTTTCGGTTGATTCCTCCGCGGTTACGGCTTCGGTTGCCCTGACCGACGGGGAAAGAATAATTAAAAATGAATTTGTTAAAAGCGGTCTGACCCACAGCGAAACTCTCCTTCCGATGATTGAAAGAGTGATGCAGGGGCATAGCTTTGATGAGCTTGACGCGCTTGCCGTCTGCGCAGGTCCGGGCTCGTTCACGGGAGTGAGAATAGGGGTTGCTACTGTAAAGGGAATTGCCTTTACGAGAAACCTGCCCTGTATACCCGTTTCAACGCTCGAGGCAATCGCCCATAATTTCACAGGTGAAAGCGCGGTGATTTGCGCTGTTATGGACGCGCGCAGAATGCAGTTTTACAATGCTCTTTTCAAAGCTGAAAACGGCGTTATAACGAGACTTTGCGAGGATAGGGCTATATCTGCCGACGACCTGAAGGAAGAGCTGAAGTCATACGGCAGAGTTATTTTTGCAGGCGATGGAGCAGAGCTCGCCTGTAAAGTAATTGACCTTGACAATGTTGAGCTTGCGTCGGAGGATAAGCTTTATCAGAACGGCGTCGGAGTTGCCCGTGCGGCGGCTCATAATAAGAAAATATCAGCGGACTCATTAATGCCTGTTTACCTCAGACCGAGTCAGGCTGAAAGGGAATTAAAGCTTAAAAAGAAAATAAATAAGGAGAATTAACTATGATAGCAATCGGTGGTGATCACGCAGGATATCCGCTTAAGGAGGAAATCCGCGCATATCTTGATGCAAATAATATCGAATATACGGATGTCGGCTGTTATTCGCCTGAGCGCTTTGATTATGCAATTTCTGCGCAGAAGGCATGCGACAAGGTAGTTTCAGGGGAGTGCGACAAAGCAATTCTCATATGCGGAACGGGCGTCGGTATTTCAATGGCTGCAAATAAGGTCAAGGGGATTCGCGCTTGCTGCTGTACCGATTATTTCAGTGCTAAATATACGCGCCTTCATAACGATGCAAATGTGCTGTGTATGGGCGCAAGGGTTATCGGCGCAGGCTCTGCGCTTGAGCTTGTCGATGTCTTTCTGAATACCGAGTTCGAGGGCGGCAGACATCAGACGAGAATTGACCAGATTACCGCAATCGAGAACGGCGAAAAGCTGTATTAAAAAAAACAAACCGCAACAGATAACACTGTTGCGGTTTTATATTTTACATACTCATTATTATCTCTCTTGCGAGGCTTTCGTCAATCTCCGTTGCGAAGCTGTTTTCGCCAAACTGAACAATATCTCCGATGCCCTTTTGCAAAACAAATCTGAGCCTTCCGTTTCTCACCTTTTTATCGGTGTAAAGTTTTCTGACTAATTCCTCGCGGTCGATGTAATCGGGTATTTGAGTGGGCAGCCTCAGTGCTTTTAGAAGCGCCGTTACCCTTGAAACCTCGCTTTCGTCCATATAGCCGAGCTTCTGCGAAAGCTTAGCCTGAGCCGTTAATCCGATAGCCACAGCCTCGCCGTGAAGCAGTCGGTAATCGCTTACCGTTTCAATCGCTCTGCCGACGGTATGCCCGAGGTTCAGCACCTCCCTGAGTCCTGACTCCCTCTCGTCCTTCATAACAACGCTGTACTTGATTTTGCAGTTTTCGTCCGCAATATGCTCGCAGGCTTCGCGGTCAAGCTTTAAGAGCCTGTCGGCGTTTTCCTCAAGATAAGTGAAAAATTCACTGCTCGCAAGACAGGCGTGCTTGACCGTCTCGGCAAGTCCGTTTGCTATCTGCCTTTCGGGCAGAGTTTCCCAGCACGCAATGTCAATATAAACCTTCTTGGGCTGATTGAAAAGTCCGATAAGATTTGTTGCGAGGGGAGTATCCACCGCCGTCTTACCTCCCACGGAAGCGTCAGCCGCCGCAAGTATCGTAGTGGCGTAGTTGATAAACGCAACGCCCCTGCCGTAAGTGCCTGCAAGAAAGCCGGCAAGGTCCGTTACCACTCCGCCGCCGATTGCAATAACACAGCAGTCCCTGCGGTAACCCTTTGAGAGCATTTCGTCCTCAAGCTGAGCCTTGACCTCACGCGTCTTGTTCTTTTCGCCTGCGGGGAAGCTGAATATATCTGCGCTGTATCCGTTCTCCTTTAAAGCGCTGCAAATCGGCTTGGCGTAAAGCTCAAGCACATTGCTGTCGGTGATGAGCGCAAAACGCCTCACGCCCCCGACAAGACCGCCCTTAATATCACTTATCAGCGCGCCTGTAAGGTTGTATCCCGTCTGAATATCATAGCTGTCGTCGACAACCCTTTTTAGCTCAACATTAAAATTACTCATACTATATACCTATAAGTAAAGGCGGAAAAGGGAAACAAAGTTAAAACCATACCCCGTTACTCAGGGTCCCCAATATCCGCCTTTTGATTATTTATGACCATTTAAGCGCTTTGACTGAGAAGCCGAGCGACGGGTCAAGCTTGTTTTTCTGAAGGATAGCGACAACCTTCTTTTTCTTGCAGCCCGAGTCGTTAGCCTCTTTTACCGTACCTGTTACCTTGTAATAGTTGTTATTACCCAAATCCTCAATTGAATTGATTGTAACATTGTGCGTCTTAGCGGTGTAGCCCGTGATTGTGAATGTGTCGTTCTCTCTGCTGTAAGAGATAGGAGCGTTTGCGCCTGTTGCGTAGGTGTTACACTGCGCCTTGAAGTAAATTACCGTCTGTCCGTAATACTTGAAAAGATTTAAAACAACAGGACCTGCAGGGAAGGTCTTTGAGCCTGAGCCGTCCTCGATGTCGCCCGTATCCCTTGAAGCCATCCATACAGCCGTGTGAGCGGCAATGTTAATCGGTACGCCGTCGCTGTTTTCATAGCTTGAAAGATAGAGGTAAGGCACCTCGAGCATATTCTCTATTACCGCGGTATCGTCAGCGGAGAAGTTAACCTCAGTGCCGCTGTCGCCGGTTTCGGGAACAATGTCGTCGCCGCTGAAAGCGGTTGTGCCGTTCTTGGTTGACTCGGCGTTTTTCTTTGTAGTGCCCGTAGTGTCGTCGGGCTCGCCCGTTGTGAATTTACCCGTTGTAACGGTGTTGCCTGTGTTGGCGGTCTCGCCGTTAAACTTTGTAGTATTGTCGTTAACGGGAACGGTTACCTTGTCGCCGTTTGCGTTTGTTACATAATTTCCGTTCTCGTCTATTTTGTAGGCAACCTTCTTGCCCTTCTTGTCCTTTTCATATTTAACGGCAACCTCAGTTGTTACCTCCTGACCGTTCTCGTCAGTAACAGCCTCGCCGTTTTCGTCGGTTACGACCTCTGTTTCAAAGCCGTATGTGTCGCCGTCGTCATCAAGCCCGTCGTTGTCGCCTTTGCCCGCTTTTGAGCAAGCGAAAAACACACCGCCGATTACAACCGCAAGAGCAATCACCGCAATTATAATTTTGATAATTAAGCCCTTTTTTCTGTCCTTGTCGTTGTTATCCTGTGTGTTGTTATTAATAATTTCATCAGCCATTATAGACACCTCTTGAAATTTCTTATATAATAAATTATAATTCCTTTTTGATAAAAAGTAAATACCAAAACCCAAATTGCAGAATAATTAATTTCTTATTCACATTATATTTCTGCCCTTTTCATATTAATTTTAAGCAGGTGATGAAATGAAAAAAACCGTAAGCGTTGCCGTTTCGGGTCTTTGTACCGCTTTGAGCGTGGTGCTTCTTTATCTTGGCGGCGCAACCTATGTTCTTGCGTATACAATGCCTATGGTAGCAGGGCTTCTGCTCCCTGCGCTTCGGCGCACCTTCTCCCTTAAAACTGCAGTCGTTACCTTCGCGTCAACAAGCCTTATTTCCGCTTTTATCATACCCGACAGGGAGTGTTCGTTTATGTACATTTTCCTTTTCGGTCTTTATCCTCTTGTCAAGGACGCCGTTGATAAGCTCGAAAGTAAAGCCCTTAGAGTTATAATAAAATTCCTTTTCTGCAATATAGCCTTTGCTGCTGCGGAGCTTTTGCTCGTCTATGTCTTCGCTATTCCGTTTATCGAGGAAGGGGAGAGCAGGGCGCTTATCTGTATAATACCCCTCCTGATGAATTTTATTTACTTTGCGTACGATAAGCTTCTTAATTCTCTTATGCTTGTCTATGTGGCAAAAATCGAAAAACGCATCAAAAGAATTTTCAAATAACCTCAATCCTTTCAGTATCCTGTTTCAATAATTTCCTTTATAAAATTTTAACAAATTGTAAATTTTTTCTTGACAATGCTTTTACAATCGTCTATTATAAATTTGTATATTAATATGGGTAGGAGTCGCTGCGGATAATTAAGTTTATGCGGTCAGCCGAAAAGCGCTTTCCTTGTATTGACTCATATTCATATATGAGAAAAATAATTCTGAAAGGATATGATAAAAATGAGAAATTCAAAGAAATTAATTTCACTTGTTCTCGCTGTTTTAATGGCAGTATCTATGATGCCATTCAGCGCAATTTCTGCAAGTGCTGCTACATCAGGAAAATGTGGTGCAAACATTAATTGGACACTTAACAACGGCATACTTACTCTCACCGGCTCGGGTTCAATGTATGACTATAAATACTATGGGGACAGCAACCATGCACCTTGGCAAAGTCAAAGTAGTCCTAATTATGATATCAAACAGATAGTTGTCGGTAACGGAATTACAAGAATTGGTAATCACGCTTTTAGTAATTGCAGTAATCTTACAAGTGTTTCTCTTCCAAATACTGTAACAGAAATAGGTCAAAGTGCATTTGATAGTGACTATAAACTTCCAAGTATAGTTCTTCCCGCTAATTTAACAAAAATAGATTATTCTGCCTTTATGAGCTGCGGTCTGACAAGCATCAATATTCCAAACAAAGTTACAACCATAGGCGATAGTGCATTTTTCGCTTGCCGTACACTTGCTTCGGCAGTAGTTCCCGACAGTGTAACAAGTCTTGGTAATAGTGCATTTTATGCTTGTGAGGCACTTAAAAGCGTAACTTTACCATCTAACTTAACGGCAATTCCAAACTCGTTGTTTAATGGTTGTAAGTCGTTGGAAAGCATAGATATTCCAAGCACTGTTACAAGCATTGGTTACAATTCTTTTAATAATTGTAGGGTTATGGAGAGCATAGAGCTTCCAAGCGGTGTTACAAGCATTGGTTCCTCTGCTTTTGCGTATTGTGTGGCTTTAAAGGACATAAATATTCCAAGCGGTGTTACATCAATCGGTTATTCAGCTTTTCAGAGTTGTATTGCTTTAGAGAACATAGAGCTTCCAAGTGGTATTACAACCATTAATTATAGCTTTTTTAAAAACTGCTCATCACTCGAAAGTATAACCATACCGAGTAATATTACTTATATTGATCATGATGCTTTTAGCGGTTGTACCGCATTATCAACAGTAACCTTTGAGCGCCCGAATACCGCTCATAATCTTACATTAAAAGCTAATGTATTTGATGAAAATCAGTCTCTTGCTTATACAGGCAGCGGAAACTTAGGTCTTTTTGACGGCGAAACCGTTCTGGAAGAGGGCGCAACTCTTTCAGATTACAATAGCAAAACTCTCGCATGGGATGTTACCACCCCTGAAGGCGAAGCTGCAATCGGCAGCACAACCTATGAGACCTTTGCAGAAGCGCTTACAGCAGCGCAGACAGGCGATACAATCACACTTTTAAAGGATGTAGCTATTGATTCAACAATCGTTATCAACGACGGCAGAAACATCACAATCGACACAAACGGCAAAGAAATCAGTTCAACCGTTCGTGTATTTGAAATCCGCCACG
>CADAUV010000020.1 GCA_902791235.1 Oscillospiraceae bacterium | reverse complement strand
GGATACAAACAGCGGCAACGCTACCTACGACTGGGAGTATTCAACTAATAACGGCACTACCTGGGTTGACGGCACCCCGGACGCAAATCTCGGTACGGGCAGCTGCACATTTGCTCCTTTTGCAAATACAACGCTTCAGAGCGCAGGAACGGTTAAAATCCGTGTTTCTGCATCTCTCAGCGGTGCTTCCGAGTATGATAATTCACTTGGCGAGACTTATAAGTTCCTCGCAACACCTACTGTTAATTACGGTAATGCAGCGCTTCAAAATAACGCAGAGTTCACCTCGACGGATGTTATCACACTTGTAAGCAATTCAAATGATTTAAGTAATAATTTTGAAGTTCAGGTTGACGGCGGCGAGTGGACGGCAATCAGCGGAAGCACCTATGCTCCTTTCGCGACGGTAAACGATGTTGCTGACACAGCGCTTTCCCATACGCTTACCTTCCATCAGGCTGCAACGGCTGCTAATGTAGCTAAGTCGACCTCTGCCGTAACATCGACCTATACCGTCCTCAGAAAGAATGACGACGGCACTCCGTTTACTATGTACTGGCATAAGGACGGCGACGCCGCAGGCGTAAGAAATGCTAAGGAGTATACCGCAGGCGGTCATTTCTTCCTTACGAATGAGCAGATTTCAGCATATGACGGTAAGACGATTTACTTTACAGCGGAAATCGACGGCGAAATCAAGACAGGATTAATAAGCGGTAAGACAAAGTATTATGAGTACAATGTCAACAGCGGCATTGATTCTGACGAGGTATTCACAAATTATCTCAATGCATCAATTGTAACCTTTACCTTCTATGTTGTTGAGGATGATACTAAGTCAGTATTTGCAAAGGGTACATTTACAAAGCAGGGTGTTATTGATAATACAACTGCAGATAATCAGCTTGTATACCGCGAGAGCTTCGACGGCGCTTCCGTAAGCGGAAATCGCTTAACTACAGGCAGTACGCTTGGTCTTGACGGTACTCTTGCAAACAGCGATACGGCATCCGTGCTTTCATCCGCAGGCGCAAATTACGACAAGCGTAATAATGTTCTCAAGATTGACTCCGCAACAGTTACAACAAGGGGTAATTATATTCAGTTTGCTGAGAATCCGCTTGCAAACTCTAAGAATGCGGCGTTCGCAAGAGAAAACGGTGTTACAATCAGCTTTTGGCGCCATATGGACGCAGATTGCGGTCCGTGGCTGAACGTGCTGAATTTCACACAGTACGACAGCACGCACACGGATCATCAGAACAGATATTTAACGCTTACCGCCACCGGCAGAATGAGCTTCTCAAACAGAGGCATTGCCAACAATGACGGCGGTTGGGTTGATTATTTCCCGTATGACAACGATATTACCAATCACTCCGCGTCTGTCGTTTCGGGCTACTGGGCAAATGTCGTCCTGACCGTTGACCCGACGAAGGAAACGCTCAGGGAAGCGCTGAAAATCTACTTCAACGGCGAGCCGCATGATGTAAATGCTGACCTTACGGAAATTGTAAGGTCCAAAGAGGGCGATTACAGCTCGCTTTCCGACAGCGAGGTTGTGGATATAATTCTCGACTACCTCACTGACGCGAACACGCATCTTGATTTCGCCTACGGCGCACATGATGAAGAGGATAAAAACTGTGACCTCTACCTTGACGATATCCGTGTTTACACAAAGGTAATGACTCAGGTTGACATTAATAATATGTACACTGACGAGCTTACCGACACTTACAAGGAAGGCGTAACATACAGAAGCAGTACTTCTCACGACCCGACGAATGTTACTGTTTACACCTTTAAGAATGATTATAATTATACTAATATAGCAGGTCAGTCGGCAACAAAGGTTGCAGGCTCACAGGTCGGTCAGGAATTCATTGATTATTACAATGTTGACCTTTCACTTGTTGATGTAAGCTATTATTCCTTTGGTACAGGCTTAACTGTTTATAAGTCTGATGATAATCTTAACTGGACTGTTCTCGGCGACAGCGAGGGCAGAAGCGGTTATCAGAATCAGGAGCTCTTCGTAGCTGCTGACGGTAGCGCACAGCCTGACTATACCACTCTCGCCGAACCTCTTGCCTGGGCGGCAAACGGCACATCAAAGAACGGTACTGAAACCCGTCCGGGTGCGGCAGGTAAGCTTGTCTGGGCTCCGCATATAATGTACAACTTAACACAGGATAAGTGGATGTACTACGGCTCAACTTCCGCTTGGAATTCAAGCTACAGCGCAGTATTCCTTCTTACCTCCGATACGGTTGACCACGGCTATAAGTATCAGCAGATAATTGTTAAGACACAGGACGGCGACTCAACAAACGCAATTGACTCCTGTGTATACTACGGCCATAATTCCGACGGCACCATTAACCCGTCAGAGCTTTACTGTCTCTACGGCTCATGGGGCGACATTATGGTTAAATCCGTAAATGCCGACGGTACAAGGTCCGACGGCGAGCGCGATTTCGGCAATCTCCTTTCCGTTGCACGCAGCGGCGGTGAAGGCGGATATATGACATATGACAGTAATACTAAATACTATTACTATTATATTTCACCTGAAGCTAACGGCTGGGCAGAAAGCGGCGGCAGATACAACATCAGAGTTTACCGCTCGACAGAGCCCGACAGCGGCTTTGAGGCATATAACGGCAACAAGGCAACAGAGCAGACAGACCTTCACGGTAACGGTATAATTACTGCATATACAAACGACGCAGTACCTTATACCTATACTTCTGTAGGTCATAGCTCGGTTTACACTGCATACAATAATGACGGCGACAGCGTGCTTATCAACGCTGCTCATACCCGTGAGAATTCAAAGGGCGACCTTCCCGTTGAGGACGGACAGCTTTCAACACGCCAGATTTGGCTTGTTGGTAATGTAGCAGTTCACAATCCTGTTGCTTATACTGCAAACGGTTGGCCGACAGCCTTCCCGCTCCAGTATAACAATACCTTCTCACTTAAGAATAAGACGGAGGTTGCTAACGGTAACCGTACTTATTTCACAGCAAGCGATATAGAGGGTGTATATTCTGCTAATGTTCTTTCAAGGGACGGTACAACCTCAAGCGCTGAAACATTTAACCTTGTAGCATCCGGCGCTGACGAGGGTACGCTTGTTAACACCACTAACTCCAAGGGTCAGCCATTCAAGCTTACTTACAGTGAGAATAATGACGTTACTTACATTACGCTTTATCATCCGGGCCATATGGGCGACGAGAATTATGTTCACGGTTACGGCGTAATTGCTAACCAGAACGGTACGCCTGAATTCTCATATATCATTGCTGAGTACAATTCAGGCTGGAATCAGCAGAACCAGCATGTCTGGGGTGTAAGAACCAAGGCTTATCCTCGTGATGTAACAAATCCTGACGGCGAGGTTAATGTTGAGCTTGACGGCGTTATCTATACTCACGCGACTGACGCAGAGGTTCTTGCGGTAGCAGGACTTAATGACAGCAGCTCGGCTGCTGATAAGGCTGCGGCACTTGCATCGGGTTACGCTGTATACGGTCAGGAGATTTCGGATAACGAGGATTATCTCCAGTCCGGCGGTGCTGACGAAAGGGTAACAACTATTAAAGTAAAATATCCTTATTATATTGACGAGTCAGACCCGAATGCAATTATCTGTCTTAATGACGCTGACTTCGTAGCAGAAGGTTATACAACGGGTAAATATAAGGCAGAGCTTATCGGTTATTATACAACGGAAGACAGCAATGCTGACGGCAAAGACGACAGCTTTGCAACGCTTAGCGATTATCAGGGCAGTAAAGATAACGACGCGTATGCTTTCTATAAGATTACGGGTAATGTATCAAACTACTTTGCATATCGCAACGGCGCATATCAGGAAACAGGACTTCAGCTCCTTATCCAGTATACGAACGCTGCAGGCGACAAGTACGGCGAATATAAGTTCCCATATGTAACCTACAATCCTGCATGGGCTCATACCCTTGCTGCAACAAGAAACCTTAAGATTGATAACGTAGCAGGAATAGGTACAAATAACTATCAGTCATCATATGGTATTTTCAACAGATTTGAAAATTCATACGGTGAATCCACTGATTATTATTCATCCATGTTGTATTATGCTTCAAGAGGTACAACCGATGAGGTCGGTTACGGTGATGGCGTTTCGGGATATCTCGGAAACTTCTCGAATATAACTTCATCCGATACTTCAAATCCTCATTATAAAGATTTGTCAGAGCTTTCGTATATTAAGACTCTTTACAATTTCTATGATAAAGACAAGGGTGTTAACTCAGGCTCTTTCGCAGCTTGGACGCATGAAGACAACGGTTATAATGCTTATACCGCTTCGCCTGATTTGATTAATGTTAATTATTACATTGACTATTCGGATACTCAGCAGTATCAGAATAATAACGGTAACGGTCTTATTACAACCAACGCTAACGGCGTTCCGACAGGTTATCAGTTCAAGATGAGGACGTCTAACTTCCTTTGGAAAAACTATAGTGATTCCTCTATCTTTGGCGTTACTTCATATGCTAAGAATACTACAGGCTTAAAAGTATCTTATAGCTCAAGTAATGAGAATTTAACAGATTACGGTAAAGGAACATATGCTGACTCATATAATAGCTTAGACGATAAAGCTAAAGCTGCAGGAAACTATTATACTAACTTTGACCACATCAATACAGATGTTCCTTTTGGAGGAAAAAAGCGTTGGTATGACGATGCTTTCCTCTTCTTTGCTGAGCACCGTGACGGTTCTTATATGGGCTATAAAACACATAGTAATAGTAGATTTACTCAGGATTACAGAAACAAGCTTTTATACTATTTCTCCGATGGAACTTCTGCTATGCTGAGACCTGATACAGACCAGAAAACTAACTATATAGACGATGTTCAATATAAAGATGGTACAGAAATCAGGTCAAGTGTATACAACTATTCTAATAATAAGGCGTATAATACTGCTCCTAACGGTAAGGGCGATACCAATTCATGGTGGGGTGTTGCGACATTTACAGGTAAAGATACCGTAAAGGCAAATGATATTAATACTCTTTATGATACCTATAAGGATAACACCTCAGGTGTTGTCGGCGGTATTGACAGTAACGGTCAGAAGAGATTATATGACGGTTATTATTATTACCATACTGTAAAAGACTATTATAAAGAGGACTGGACAGCTGATTACGACACTGCAAGTGCTGTTGATGAATGGGGTAAGCTTGATGTAACAGCCGAAAATATGGCTAACTACATACTTGAAATGGGTAGTTATCACAAAATAACAGATATTTCGCGTGGTGGCGGTTCGCTTGTCGGCAATGAAACTTACCATTACTACAATATCGGCGTTAACACCTGTGATAAGGGTGCTGTTCGTGAGCTTCTTGACACATGGGCTAACAATAAGGTTAATATCACTAAAGATGCCAACGGTAGAATTACAGCCCTTTCACCGACAGGCGCCGGCGGTAAAACCGAGGCTATCAGTGCTTCTGAATATACAGTTGAGTCATACAATGATTATCTCGACGCAGTAGCAGAGGCATATTGGTTCCTTAATAATCCGAAGAACACAACATATGTTTCTTCTCAGGACGGTAAGACATACAGCTATTCAACAGCTTATGCTGAGTTTAACAACGAAAAGCACGCTGCAATCTATACTGATGATATTGGCGAAAGCATCTTCGGTGAGAACACGGCTGCAAGTGGAGCTTACACTGACGAGAACAATGCGGTTTATACCGACGAAGTACAGGCAAGACTTATCAAGAATGTACTTGACGCTTATGAAAACCTCTTTAATATCAACGATTACAAGACGGCTGAGGATATTTACGGCAGTATTGAAATCACAACCGATAAAGAAGAGAATGACACAATCACCATTTATGAAGATGCTGATAAGGAAGATGTAAGCGCTTCCTTCTCAAAGGCTAATTACACTGACGATTCGTGGAATAACTTTGTAGCACTTGTTAAAAATGTAAGTAAGAATTTTGACTATTATACTGATGACAGTGCGCAGGGCGATAAGAAACAGAGCGATATTGACTACTGGCGTTATGTATCACTTACGGGTGAAGAGTATAAACAGCTTGAAGCAATCCTTACCGATGCCAAGACATCGCTTATGCCGAAGGTTGATACCAAAAGACTCGGTACGGCGATTACCGATAAAGAGGCGCTTACCGCTGACGGCATTAATAAGGGCGGCGACAGTCAGTATTACACCTATGATAGCTGGAAGCAGCTTACAAATGAGCTTGAAACCGCAAACGGTTATATTGCAGATGCAAGCGGTAAGTCAGCGTATGATATTTACGATACTGACAACAACCTCATCAAGAAGAGCGAGGATGTTACAGAAGCTGAAAAGTTCAGCAACGGTCAGTATAAGGTAAATAAGGTTGTTAAGTACGAATTCAATAATTATGAATTCATTGCACAGGAATTTACCGTAGTGAACGGCGGAATTAATTCGGCTAACTATACAGATGCCGATAAGGCATCTTGTGTATCGGCGCTGCAGAAGAATGTATACGACGAGTATGCTATTCTTAATTCAAAGGTGCTTTCACAGGTTGATAATGATGAAGCATATCAGAACTATAACAGCGCACAGGCTTACACTTCAAGAATTGACCGTTCTGTTTATACAAGCACAGCTCTTTCGGCGGTGGATGGCTTGAGAGACCTTGGTTACTATATCAGCAATACAAATAAGTATGCGCCTGATTATACCGTTGGCTCAACAGCTGTTTATGTAAAGGATAACGATACCATCTATCAGAATTCCGCGACAGCCGCTACAGATGCAAAAACAGCTTATGTTCTTAATACGCTTAATGACATTGACGCGGCAGGCGAGGGCGAAACCCATCTGAAAACCAGTACAATAAACTTCTATCAGGTTGTTGACGGCGTTGTTCCTGCAGAGCCCACTCAGACTTATTCTGTGCCTTATGGCTCGGCGCAGACGCTTACTTACAGTCATTCAACTTCTGATAATGATGATACAATTACATCGTGGAAGATTGTACAGAATGGTGCAAGCACTGCTAAGAAACTGACCACGGAAAGCTATGTTGCTTACGCAACTGCC
This sequence comes from Oscillospiraceae bacterium, assembly GCA_902791235.1. Lineage (GTDB taxonomy): Bacteria > Bacillota > Clostridia > Oscillospirales > Acutalibacteraceae > Eubacterium_R. The sequence continues at coordinate 15,755 of CADAUV010000020.1, read as the reverse complement.
GATGTCGTAAATGTTTATGTCTATGCCGTTACTGCTTCTTCGGAGAAGGTAAGCGTTAAGGTTGCAGACTACTTTAACAGAACACAGTCTGTAGTAGTTGCGGCGGGTACAACCGTATCTGAAATCAGCGGTCTTACAATTACATTCTCTGACGGTCAGTCGGTTAAGGCTCAAAGCTCACCATATATCACATTTAATAACTGGACGGTTAACGGCACGGCACTTGCTGTCGGTTATGAGATTAATAATGCCGTAACCTTCAAGGCAAACGGTACTAAGAGCGACGGTACTACATCTTATACAGTTGACGGCGGTACTTTTGCAGATGGTGAAAGCACAGCTGTTTACAAGGTTGATGAATATGTAACTATTACGGCAAGTGAAAGCAGCATAAATGATGGCTGTATCGGTATAGCTATCAGAACAAATGATACTGTACCTGCAACCTATGAGCTTGTAACTTACGGAAGCACATATAGCTTCTATGCGTTCCCGCAGACAAATATTTCTCAGTTTGACTTTAAGGTTATTACTGAAAAGAACAAAGCGGAAACCATAGGCGATGACTATGTAGGACTTGGCGTTTACAGCGCTGCTGTTTATAACGCTCCGTCTGTTTCGGTATACTCGCTTGCTACAATAGGCAATCTCCCCGAGGGCGTAACTGTCACGGAACGCGGCGTTCTCCTGACAAGAGGCGACCATACGGAAGAAGGCTTTATTAAGGGTTCGACAGGAAGCAGAGCTTATCCGTCAACCAAAGAGCTTACCGCACCGCAGTATCTTATTACAATGAAGAGCTCAAATCCGGCAGGCGTTTATGCAAGAGCATATGTTGCTTACAATATGACAGTTGAGTTTAATAATGAAACTTATACACTGCCGTTAATTGTTTACGGTAACATCATTGATGTAAATGCATTAGTATAAGGAGGGCGAATATGAATAAAAAACATTATGAGACTCCTGAGGCAGAAATCGAAAAGTTTAATTTAAGCAGCCGTATTTTTATAATTACCGAGTCCCCGGAAAGCGGCTGGGGCGGCGATGATTACGGCGATGACGATTTCTAAAAAACAAAAACAAGAGGTTGGAAACAACCTCTTGTTTTTGTTTTCCTCTTGTTTTTTACATAGTTATTTGTACACTTTTTCACTTGTGTACAAATAACTTTTTTTATTTCACACTTATTAAAAATTGTTTATAAAATTCAGATATTTTAAGTTGACTATGTCGATTTTAAATGTTAAAATATTAACAATCAAAATGTATTACTGCGCGTAATGCTGATTAGGAATAAGGATAAGGAGAAAGATTATGGCAGACAAAATGTTAGGTTATGCTCCCGAGTGGACCTACGATGACTCCATCCCTATGAGAGAGCCCATTGTTAAGCTCGGAAAAATAATCACTGACAGAATTCCCATTGTTCTCGGCTTGCAGAAGATTACTAAGCAGGACCCTGAGTACTGGGCTGTTGCAACAATTTGCCCTACCGATGAGATGGCTGAGGTTGCAATCAGAATGAAGAAGCGCCATCCAAGGACCTTCGCGGATATGAAGAAGCTCGTTGCGGATATGAATATGACTGACGAGTATCTTGAAAATCTCCTTGCTCAGATGAGTGAAAACGGTCTTATTGAATGGAATTATGAGAATGAACAGCACGAGAAGCAGTGGGTGCTTCCTATGTTCGTTCCGGGTTCAGGCGAGTTCTCAAATATGAACAAAGAGCTTCTTGAAAAGCATCCTGAGCTTGGAAGATTTTTTGAGCGTATGACCCGTCTTCCGCTTGAAAAGGTTACTCCTATGGTACCCCCCGGAGGCGGCGGAATCGGTATGCATGTTATCCCTGTCGAGAAGGCTATCGAGATGGAGAACGAGGCTATCAATATCGAGAAGATTTCTTACTGGCTCGATAAGTACGACGGCAAGTATGCAGCTTCACCCTGCTCCTGCCGTTATTCAAGAAAAACTTACGGCGAGGGCTGCGCTGACGACCCTGAGGGCTGGTGCGTAGCTGTCGGTGATATGGCTGACTATGTTGTTGAAACAAAGAAGGGCGGCCATTATATCACAAAAGAGCAGGCGCTTGAAATCTTTAAGCAGGGCGAGGAAAACGGCTTTGTTCATCAGATTACGAATATTGACGGCGAGGATAAGATTTTCGCTATCTGTAACTGTAATGTGAATGTGTGCTACGCTCTTCGTACCTCACAGCTTTTCAATACGCCTAATATGTCGCGCTCCGCATATGTTGCGGATGTTAAGAAGGAAAACTGCGTTGCCTGCGGCCGCTGCGTTGAGCATTGCCCGGCAGGTGCGCTTAAGCTCGGACAGAAGCTTTGCAAGAAGGACGGCTCCGAGGTTACATATCCCAAGCAGGAATTACCCGATACAAACAAGTGGGGTCCTGAAAAGTGGGAAGAGGAATACAGGGATAAGAACAGGATTAATACTCACGAGAGCGGTACTGCTCCATGTAAGACTGCCTGTCCTGCGCATATTGCTATTCAGGGCTATCTTAAGCTTGCGGCACAGGGCAGATATGAGGATGCACTTGCTCTTATTAAGAAGGAAAATCCGTTCCCTGCAGTATGCGGTCATGTTTGTAACAAGCGCTGCGAGGAGGCTTGTACAAGAGGTACAATTGACGAGGCTATCGCAATTGACGATGTTAAGAAGTTCCTTGCGCATCGTGATATGGATAACGCTACAAGGATGATTCCCAAGAAGGTTATTCCTAAAATTACAGTTGACGGCGTATTTGACCGTGAGCCAGGCTTTACGGAGAAGGTTGCTATTATCGGCGCGGGTCCTGCAGGTCTTTCCTGCGCATTCTTCCTTGCTGAGAAGGGTTACCTTAATGTAACTGTATTTGAGAAAAACGAGGAGCCCGGCGGTATGCTCCGCTACGGTATCCCTAACTATAAGCTTGAAAAAGAAGTTATCAACGCAGAAATTGACATTATCAGGGAAATGGGCGTTGAAATCAAGTGCGGCGTTGAGGTTGGTAAGGACATCACTCTTGACGAGCTTCGCGCTCAGGGCTACAAGGCATTTTATATGGCTATCGGCGCTCAGGGCGGCCGTAAGGCAGGCGTTGACGGTGAGGACGCAGAGGGCGTTGTAACAGCCGTTGAATTCCTCCACGAATCTGCCGAGAAGGAGTCTTATGACATCGGCAGGAATGTTGTAATCGTCGGCGGCGGTAATGTTGCTATTGACGCTGCAAGAGTAAGCGTACACTGCGGCGCAGAGAATGTTTCAATGTTCTGTCTTGAGAGCAGGGAAGAGATGCCTGCTTCCGATGACGAGGTTGAAGAGGCGCTTGAGGACGGCGTAAGCGTTAACTGCGGCTGGGGTCCGAAGGAAATTGTTAAGGACGAGAACGGCAGAGTTAAGGCAATCGTATTCAAGAAGTGCTTATCCGTATTTGATGAGGAACACCGTTTTTCACCTAAATATGATGAGAATGATACTAAGACCGTTGAGTGCGAGAATGTAATTCTCTCAATCGGTCAGGCAATTGTATGGGGCGGTCTTCTTGACGGCACTGCTGTTGAGCTTAACAGAAATAATACCGCTAAGGCTGATTCCTTCACCTTCCAGACTGCACAGCCCGATGTATTTGTAGGCGGCGACGCATTCACGGGTCCCCGCTTTGCAATCGACGCTATCGCAATGGGTAAGGAAGGCGCTATCTCAATCCACAGATATGTACAGCCAAGCTCAACTCTTACAATCGGCAGAAATCCGAGATATTATGTAGAGCTTGATAAGGACGATATTAAGGTTGAGGGCTATGACACTGCTCACCGTCAGGTACCTAAGGCAACAAGAACTGTTGACCCGAAGGGCTTTAAGGACGATATGAAGCTTCTTTCTGAGGAGCAGGTTAAGGTTGAGACCTCCCGTTGTCTTGGCTGCGGCGCAACAATTGTTGACCAGAACCGCTGCGTGGGCTGCGGCATTTGTACAACAAAGTGCGAATTTGACGCTATCCACCTTTACAGAGAGCGTCCCGAATGTTCAACAATGTATAAGGCTGAGGATAAGCTCAAGGCAATCTTCCCGTATATGGTCAAGAGGGAGTTTGCAATTAAGAAAGCTAACAGAGCTAATAAAAAGGGTAATTAATCCATGCACGAGCTCGGTATAGTTTTTCATATACTTGACGCCATTGAGGATGTTGCGAAGGAGCAGCAGCTCACTAAGGTGTCAAGCGTTACCATCGAAGTCGGCGAGGTTTCAACGGTGATTCCGCAGTATCTTGTTGATTGCTGGCAGTGGGCGTGCAAAAAGCGAGAGGGCGAGCTTATGCGCGACGCTGAGCTTAAGTACGAAACCATCAAGGCGGTTACATATTGCGAGGATTGCGGCAAGACCTATGAAACCGTGAAGTATGCTAAAATCTGTCCGCATTGCGGAAGCGAGCATACATATCTTTTAGAGGGTAACGAGGTACAGATTAAGGAAATCGAAGCGCTATAAGGTGCAAAGACCTTAAACGCTTTGACGATAAAAAATTTTTTTGGGGAGGAAAAACTGTTATGTTATTCCACATCTATGGCGATTTATCAGTGTGGCAGCTTATCGGCTGGTGTCTGGTATTCGTCGGACTCGTAGTTGCTAATGAAATAGCACGCCGTAGTAAAGCAGGCGGTATATTCTGCTTTGTAGTTCTGCCTTTGGCACTTACCGTATATTTTGTTGTCGTAAATATCGGTGCTAAGACCTTTGCAGCGGATAACCCGACCGTTGTTCAGATGAACGGCTGGTTCCATTATGCAAAGCTCTATGCTGCAACAATCGGTTGCGTGGGCTTCATGATTCTCAAGTATCAGTGGGGAAGCCTCGGAAAGAGCCATTGGTTCAAGATGTATCCTTTCGTAATCGTCGGTATCAACATCCTTATCGCGGTAGCTTCTGACTTTGAGTCAGCTATCAAGGGTATGACAGTCGGCGGTATGGCAGGCGGTTGGTGGTATTCATCAGAGGGCGTATGGCTTTACGGCGGCTGGTGGAACATCCTCAACGGTGTTGCAGGTCTTATTAACATTATGTGTATGACAGGCTGGTTCGGCATTTATTCTTCAAAGAATAAGCAGCAGGATATGCTCTGGCCCGATATGACTTGGGAGTTCATCATCGCTTACGATGTATGGAACTTTGAGTACACATATTGTAACCTTCCGCTTCACACCTGGTACTGCGGTGTTGCACTTCTCCTTGCTCCTACATTTGCAAACGCATTCTGGAACAAGGGCGGCTGGATTCAGAACCGTGCTAACACACTTGCACTCTGGTGTATGTTCGCTCAGGTATTCCCGAGCTTCCAGAACCATTCGAAGTTCACAACACTTCCTACCGTTTATGCAAATCCTGAGATTTTCGCAACAGGTGCAGACGGCAGAATGGACCCGAATCTCGTTCTTACAGCAGCGGACGCAAACCCGACTGCTCAGGGCGTAGTAGCTATTCTTGCTATTGTTGTTAATGTTCTCGTTATCACACATATTATCAAGAGAGCTAAGGAGCAGAAGAAGAATCCTTATACAAACGAAATTTTCGTTGGCACAAAGGATTATAAGCTCGCTATGGAAAGAGCTGCAGCAGCTAATATAGAGGTTGCATAATCTTTTAACATTAAAGGACCGGTCGAAAGACTGGTCCTTTTTTACAATATAATCAGTTATTATATAATCAGTTATTATTTATTAAAACTGCCTCAGCCGTGTCAACGGCGTCCCTGCTCATATTACATTCGAGCTCGTAGAGCTCCACCTTTTCAAAAATGGTGTTAAGTATTTCAAAAAGATTATCCATATCCTTTTCGCCGAGCTTTCGCACCGTCTGTGAAAAGATATTGAAAACTGCCGATTTTGTGTCGGCTTTTTTTATGCTGTTTTTCTCAGCCCTGCTTAAAAAGCATATTGCCTTGAGAACAACGAGCTTCGGCACCGAGCAGTCAACGCTCCCCGACCACGGCGTGCCGCAGGCATAAACCCTTCCGTCAATAAGCCTTATGGCAGGCTTGTCATCATTGAGTATATACGCGTTTTTATGCTTTTCAAGCCACAGCCTTGTATGTGTTGTTTTGCCGATTCCGCTGTCAGCCGAAAAAGCATAAGCCTTCCCGTCAAGAACAAGGCACGAGGCGTGGAGCATTATGCCGTCGAATTTAAGCAGCGCTCTGTAAAAATCGCCGCCCGTAAGCATATATTCCCAGTCGTCCTCGTTAAGCTCGGGATGCTCCTTTGCAGCCTTTTCAATTCTCTCACGGCTGACATTTATCTCTATATCGCAGGCGCTCTCCTGATTATCCGAAAGATAGGGCTGCGCCTGTTTTTTTGTTCTGCCTGTTATTGAGGGCATATTAACCCTCAGTCCTGCTATTTCGTATATCATAGTTTAAGTATATCTTATTATATTTTTGCAGTCAAGTTATTTCATAGCCTTGATTTTAAGGCATAAATATCTTATTATATTTTTAGAATTTACAGGAGGTGCTTATGAAGAGAATAATCTTTCATATTGATGTCAACAGCGCCTTTCTGTCATGGTCGGCTGTCAAGCTTCTTGAAGAAGGGAAGGAGGATATCCGACTTGTGCCCTCGGTTGTGAGCGGAGACCCGAATAAGCGCACGAGCGTTGTGCTTGCGAAATCAATTCCTGCCAAGGTATACGGCATAAACACGGGAGAGCCTATCGGTATGGCGCTTCGCAAATGTCCCGATATTAAAATCGCAAAGCCCGATTTCAGCCTGTACAGTGCATACTCAAGGGCTTTTATGAAAATCTGCAGCGAGTATACGCCTGTGCTTGAAAAGTTCTCTATTGACGAATGTTTCCTTGATATGAGCGGTATGGAGAGGGTGTACCCCGATATTATAAAAACCGCCTATGAAATCAAGGACAGGATTAAAAACGAGCTTGGCTTTACAGTGAATGTAGGCGTCGGCTCAAATAAGCTTCTTGCGAAAATGGCAAGCGATTTTGAAAAGCCCGACAGGGTGCATACCCTCTTTGATTATGAGGTCGGGGAAAAGATGTGGCGCCTTCCTGTAAGGGACCTTATCTTTCTCGGAAGAGCCAGTGTGGAGAAGCTTGAAAGACTGAGTATAAAAACGATAGGCGAGCTTGCGGATACCGATATTCAGATATTAAAGGCGACGCTCGGTAATAAGGCCGGCGAGCAAATGAAGCGCTTTGCAAACGGCATTGACGATTCTCCCGTTGAAGAGAACCGCCGCGCCGCCAAAAGCTACGGCCATTCAATAACTCTTGAGGAGGATTTGAAGGACAGGGAGAAGGCGTATAATCTTCTGCTTGCGCTGTCCGACGCGTCAGCCTCAAGAATGAGAGCGGACGGACTCAAGGCTTACTGCGTAACGGTGAATATAAGGAATAACAAGTTTAAAAACACCTCGCATCAGCAGAAAAGCGATAGCCCCACCGATGTTACAAATACTGTTTACAATACCGCAAAAAAGCTTTTTGACGAGCTTTGGGACGGAAGTCCGCTCAGACTTATCGGTGTTTCATTAAGCGATGTTACGGCGGAGGAGGGGAGTCAGCTTTCAATGTTTGTAAGCGGCGATGAAGCTGAGAGCAAGAAGCATAAAATTGATACAGCTATGGATAATATCCGTACAAAATACGGCTCCTCAAAAATCTCCCACGCTTCAACCCTCAATACAAGAAAACCGAAGAAAAAATAAGTGGCACCCGTGTCAGCCTTAACCCGAATTTATGCTTTGTTCTGACAAAAAATCTGTTGATTTTGGATGCGAAGCAGTTTTGACAAAGTAATTTTATATTATAAAATCCCCTGCATACGCAAGTATGCAGGGGATTTTTAATATCTTTAAGGACAAAAGGACAAAGTCAAAACTTATCCTTTGTCATCGCATCTCACCTAATGTGGGATAGCGTTTTTTGTTTAATTACGGGTTAGTGCAAGCACCTCGTCCAAACACACTCCGCAGTCGGAGCAAAATGCAGTAGCTTTTGCTGATGACTGCTCCGTATGTTTCTCCTCTCCGACCGAAATTTCGCATTGCTGCTTTTCGGTCGGTATTGCTTTACTTTAACTCTTTTTTATATTCAGGCTTACGGGTTAGTGCAAGCACCTGAAGAATTAAAGTAATATTTCTTTCCGTTAATCACCTTTGAGGTGTTGGCAAGCATTGCGCCGTTGCTTTCAAGGTAATACCACTTTCCGCCGTCAAGCAGCCATCCGGTGCGCATTGCGCCGGAAGACTCGAAGTAATACCATTTATTTGATATCTTCTGCCAGCCTGTCTGCATTGCGCCGCTTGAATTGAAATAATACCACTTGTTTGATATTTTCTGCCAGCCCGTCTGCATTGCGCCGCTGGAGTTGAAATAATACCACTTGTTTGATATTTTCTGCCAGCCTGTCTGCATTGCGCCGCTTGAGTTCATATAATACCATTTGCCGCCCGTCTGCACCCAGCCTGTTTGCATTGCGCCGCTTGAGTTCATATAATACCATTTACCGCCGCTCTGCACCCAGCCTGTTGCCATTGCTCCGTCAGATTTCAGGAAATACCATTTGCCGCCCGTGTTGAGCCAGCCTGTTTGCTTTTCGCCCTTATCGTTATAGTAATACCATTGGCCGTTGATATATTGCCAGCCCATAATATTGGCGGCATTAAGATAAATAGTTGCCTTTTCAAGCTGACCGTTACCCTCTGCAATATCAATCAACAGGAATTCATCCTGCGTGCCGCTGTAATAAACGGATAATAATGACGGGCAGTTATAGAATGCATAATTGCCTATCTTTTTAACCGACCTCGGAATAAGGATTGATTCCATTGCCGTGCAGCCGTTAAAGGAAGCGGTGGGTATTTCGGCAACCTTGCCCGGGATTATTACGGATTTAAGGGATTCGCAATCAGCGAATGCCTGAGTTCCGATATAGGTTACGCTTTCGGGCAGTTCAACTGCTGTTAATGAGGAGCAACCGCTGAAGGCATATTTGCCTATGCCCTTCAAGGTGTTGCCGAAATCAACGGTTTCAATATTTGCGCAGTTCCAGAATGCGTTTTCGCCAACGGTTAATACGCCGTCTTGTATAACAACATTTTTAATGTCATTTTTGTAATCATACCACGGTCTCGGCTGCAAGCCGCCGCTTGCCTCTGAACCGCCTGAAAAATCATCCATTTGACCTGTGCCGCTGATGGTTAAGGTTCCTGATGTGGGTTCAAAGCTGTAATTAGTATTAGCGCCGCACTTGCCGCTGAGTGTAAGGAAGTTTGCATCTTGCAGAGGATTATTGTTTAAGCCAACATAAACCGAGTCGAAGAATTCATCCCTTGTGCCGTCGCAATAAATAGTCTGTAAGCCCGAGCATTCGGTAAATGCGCTTGCGTTAATTGTTTCTAATTCTGTGCTGAGATAAAGTGTGGTTAAATTCCGGTTATAAGCAACGCTATAAGATGCAATTTGCTTTACGCTACTTGGAATTATCAGGCTTTCAAGCCCGTTGCACTGCTGAATTGCTCCTTCCTCTATTTTTACAAGCGTGCTCGGCAGGGTTAGCTTCTTAATGAAATCGCAGTCAAAGAACATATCGACGCCGAGAGTTAAAATACCCTCCTCAACAATAACCTCGGGAACGGGCATTGTGTTTGCGGGAGAACCATATAAGTTGTCCCACGTATCGCCGCTGCCGACAATTCTGCCTGTCTGTCCAAAGGTGTCCACAACATAATATGCATCGTCGCCAACCTGAATACCCCAGGCGGTGTTTGTAAACAGCCTTGCGCCGCCAAGCACATCATTATTGTGATATTTGGTCAGCTCAGCCCAATCCTCATCAGTGCCGCCGTAGAATATCATTTGCAGGCTTTCGCAATCCTTAAAGGTGGTATCCGCCAATGTAAGCAATGTTTTGGGAAGGGTTACGCTTTGCAGCGAGGTGCAGCCCTCAAACACGCCGTAGCTAAGATACTGACCATCGCCTCCGTCTGCAAGGCAGAAGCCCATAAGGCTTGAACAGTTGCGAAATGCGTTTGCACCCAGACCTGTGATGCCTACTCCAAGGTCGCTCGGATAAATAATATCTCTTAAAGCCGTGCAACCGCTGAAAGCGGAATTACCGATTGAATAAAGTGAATTTGCATGGCTGAAATCAAGGGTTTCAAGCTTAGTGAAATTTGCAAATGCCCAGTCGCCGATTTGTGTTATGCCGGGGCCGATTTCAATGCTTTTAACCTTATCTGCATAAGCAAGAAGCGGTGATGGATTCGGATATCCGTCAGTGTATTGTGGAATTGCGCCGGTGCCGATAATATAAAGCCTGCCGGTGCTTTCATCAAGGCTCCAGCTAACCAACTGATTGGAAGTCAGCGCGCCGCCGACTTTGCGCCAGGTTGCGTAAAGGTCTGTGTTTCTGTCAACATAAATTGAATTAACAACATTTTTGCCGTCCGCAGTAGTTGACCAGCCCGCAAAAACATAATTTGTGCTTGGTGCGCCGATACCTTTTGAATCAGTGGACAAAACAAGATTACCCGCGGCAGCTCCGGTATAAACCTGGCTGCCTGTGCCGCCGTTTGGCCAATAGGTTACCTGATATGAGTGATAAAACGGTCCCATTGCCGTCAAGCTGTGAATATAATCATCATCGCCTGAAAGTGCTGTTACTTTGAAAGCCCAACCCTCATATGGGTTATTTTTAGAAAAATCAACTTGTGTTGGTTCGTTATCTGTAACAACTTTTGAATCAATGAAATTGCCCATCTCATCGTATAATATACAGCTGTATCGGTCAGCATACTTTACCGGCTCCCACACAGCGGTTTTTCCTTCCCATCTTAAATGGGAGGGAATATCAAGCATTTTATGAGGGCTGTGATAAACAACCTGGCCGTACATCACTCTGGTAAAATTATAATGCTCAATATATGAATAATGTTCCCAGTCGTATGTATGCCAGTCAACATCGTTTATCTGAACATCATATGTGCCGGATGGAAGCATTTTTGCATCCATAAGGGATTTAATCTGAACTTTGTTGTTATATTCCTTACCGTTTGTTTTAACTCCGTCAAGACGGAAAGAATAATAATTGTCGTTTCCATAGCCGTCTCTCCAGCGCAGAACGATATTAACTTCCTGCGTGGGTTCTTTTTCGTCTTTATAATACTGTGTGTACGGAGTGCCGGCAGGATTGTCAAAAACCAATTCCCCGTCCTCATTGATTTCCATACTGTAGTCGTGAAGTTCAAATACTTTTCTGAAATCAACAACTGATTTTTTATCGCCCCAGTTAAGAAACTCATAAAGCCCTGCCGAAGCTTCAAAGGGCATTGCGCCAACGATTGTGATAATCATTACAATCGCCAATATTGTGGATAGTGCTTTTTTCATTTTAAAACTCCTTTCGATTTTATTTTTTTATTATATATACATTATAACCTGAAATACGGGCGATTGTCAATAAATTGTCAATATTGTCAATATTGTCAATACTGTCAATAAAGAGGTATTATTACATACTGAAAATGAAATAATTATTAGGGTGATAATATGATTGTTTATGACAAGCTTTGGGTAACAATGGAGAAAAAATAATCGCACCCGCCGTAAAGGCGAGGTGCGATTATTTTTATTTAAGTACCTTTTTCTGCCAGCTGCGCTTTCCGCATTCAGGGCATTTCATATATCTTGTTCTTCCCATGTGCATGGCCCAAAATACGCTTGAATATTCTGGCACATATTTATAATGACATTTATCACATTCATAATATCCTGCTGTTTGTTCTATTTTTATTGCCTTACCTACTCCTACTGCAAATACTATAGAACCAAATACTATCAGAACAAGTCTAAGCCAAGATGGCATTTCTACAAAAGATGCTACAAATATTAAAATTAAAAATGTAATTGATGAGAAATAACCTATAACCACTTCTAAATTTAATAATTGTCTATCTTTTTCTTCTCTTTCTTTCTCCATTTTCAACAAATTTTCTTCAGCCTGTTTTTTATAATCCTCCATTTTAATTACCTCCCCCGTAAGCAGCTCGTTTACAGTGATTTCAAGCTCGCCGCAAAGCTCAAGCATAAGCGAAGCGTCAGGCAGCGATTTGCCTCTCTCCCATTTTGAAACAGCCCTGTCGGTGATACCGAGTATCTCCGCAAGCTCTCTCTGCGTGAGTCCCTTTGCCTTTCTGCGCTCCGCGATAAAGCAACCGATTTTTTCCTGGTTCATATAAACCGCCTCCTTTGCTCTGCCTTAACTCTATCACTGACTTGGCGGAAAGTAAACATACCGTCGGTTGAGTTGTGGTTTTTTCTATTTTTCTCCTGAAAGTTTGACAACGGTTTCAACATGCTTTGTGAAGGGGAACATATCAACGGGCTGAATTGCCTCAGCCTTATATCCGTGGGAGGTAAGGTATTTTAAATCCCTTGCGAGCGTAACGGGATTGCAGGATACATAGACGATGCGTTTCGGCTTCATAGTGCAGACGGACTTTAAAAACTCCTTGCTTGAGCCTGCTCTCGGCGGGTCCATCATAACAACATCGAAATGCTCGCCCTCCTTTGCAAGCGCAGTGAGGAATTCCCCTGCGTCGCCTGACTGAAAATAAATATTGTGCGTATTATTTCTTTTTGCATTTGAAATTGCGTCCCTGACAGCGTCGCGGTTCAGCTCAACTCCAAGCACCCGTCCCGCCTTCTTTGCGGCAATAATTCCGATAGTGCCCGTGCCGCAGTAGCTGTCAAAGAAGCTCTCGCTCCCCGTAAGCTCTGCGTAATCAATTGCCGTGCTGTAAAGGACCTCCGTCTGAACGGGATTAATCTGGTAAAAGGAGGAGGGGGAAATCCTGAAGGTGCAGCCGCAAAGCTCGTCCTCAATATAGCCCTTGCCGTAAAGCACCTTGTTCTGCTTCCCGAGAACAAGATTTGTGTCAAACGGGTTTATGTTATGCACGATTGTGGTGATTTCGGGATGCTCCTTTAAAAGCGCCTTTACAAAATTGTTTCTCGACGGAAATACAGGGGTAGCGGAAACAATCACCACCATAATCTCATTAGTCGTAAAGCCTCTTTTAACAAGCACATGGCGTATGAATCCCGTGCGCCTGTCCTCGTCGTAGGGCCTCAGCTTAAAGCTGTCGGCAAGACCTCTTATGCAGACGATGATTTCGTCAGCCTTTTCGTCCTCGATAAGACAGTTATCAACAGGCACAAGCCTGTGCGAATTACTCTGATACACGCCCGAGATACATTTCTTTTTTCTGTTATCCCAGCCGAAGGCAGCCTGTACCTTGTTTCTGTAATGGTAGGGGTTATCCATACCTATAATGCGGTTGACCTTACAGAATTCCGACAAAAGCGAATTAACGGTTTTCTGCTTGTATTTTAGCTGGTCGTCATACGGCATATGCATAAGCTGACAGCCGCCGCATTTTTTATCAAGTTTGCATTTTAAATATTCCATAATTATCTTTTTCTGACAAATAGGGCGGACAATGTCCGCCCTGCGTTATATTATTCTGATTTTATTAACCTAAGTCAATCGGATTAGAACTGTCCTGTTTTGCCTCTCTGCCGTATTTATCCTCGTAGCCCGGGTTGATGTAATCCTCAACAACCCTTCCGTCTCTTATACGGATAACTCTTTCAGCCTCCTCGGCAATCTCGTTATCGTGGGTGATTACAATTACCGTTCTGCCCTCGTCCTTAAGCTCGTGGAGAATAGCCATAACCTCCTTGGTTGATTTCGTGTCGAGGTTACCTGTCGGCTCGTCGGCAAGGATAACGGGCGGACGCGCCGCAATAGCCCTTGCAACAGCAACTCTCTGCTGCTGACCGCCTGACATCTCGGCAGGAAGGTGGTGCATACGCGGTCCCAAGCCTACGCGCTCAAGTGCGTCGATGGAGATTTCCTCGCGTTCATCCTTCCTCATACCTCTGTACACAAGCGGAAGCTCAACATTTTCAAGCGCCGAAAGAGAGGGGATGAGGTTAAAGCCCTGAAAGATAAAGCCTATCTGTTCATTTCTTATAACGCTCATTTCGTCGTCAGTGAGGTCGTCAACAAGCTTACCGTTAATGTAGTATTCTCCGCTTGTCGGTGTATCAAGCAGACCGAGCATATTCATAAGCGTCGATTTACCCGAGCCCGACTGACCTATGATTGCCACGAATTCGCCCTCGTCAACAGTAATGCTTACGCCGTCAAGAGCGTTAACCTGATTTTCACCGGGATTATATATTTTGTATACATCTCTTACTTCGATTAAATGCATAATAAAACCTCATTTACTGATTTTATACTGAAATTTTACAGTATATAAAAATAAAAGTCAAGTGCATAATTAACCTCGTAAAGCTAATATTAAAGTCAGGAGTGATTTTATGAATATAAGCAAGGATGAGTACGCTAAGATGGTTAGCAAGGCGAGCCCGAATTCGCCGGTTGCCTTAAACTGTCTTAAAGCTTTTTTATCGGGCGGAACAATCTGCCTTATCGGTCAGATTATTATGAGCCTGCTCGAAAACGCAGGGCTAAGCGATAAAGAGGTGTCCACCGCCGCCTCCTCTGTTCTGATTATTATAACGGCAATTCTGACGGGACTCGGTATATTTGATAAGATAGCGCGCCATGCGGGCGCAGGAACATTTGTCCCGATTACAGGCTTTGCTAACGCAGTGGTTTCACCTGCAATGGAATTCAAGCTCGAGGGCTTTGTGTTAGGTACGGCGGCACAGATGTTTTCAATAGCCGGACCCGTTCTTGTCTACGGGATTTCCTCCTCCGTTTTATACGGCTTAATCTACTATTTTATTACAAAATAAAGTTCTGTTTATGAGCCGCAACCGAAAAATATTATAACGCACGGCAAAAACTTTACAGTCATATTCAGTACAAAAAAGCAAAAAAAGTTAGTAATACCTAACTTTTTTGCTTTTTTCTATTGACTTTACTTATTTTTTGTGATATAAAATTAACCGAAAGCAAAGTTAGTTAAAACTAACACATCTTGAGCCAAACGGCTTTCGGAGGAAAATATGATACCATTAAGTGTTCTCGGCGACGGTAATGACGGCATTATCAAGAAGGTCGGCGGTAAGCCCGAGGTCAAAAAGCATCTTGAAAATCTCGGCTTTATAGTAGGCGATAATGTAACCGTTATCACTGAGCAAAACGGAAATATAATAGTTAAGGTCAAGGAAACAAGAGTTGCCATATCAAAGGAAATGGCAATGAAAATATATGTTTAATATTTAGTTGATATAAGGAGGAAAAATAATGACGCTTCGTGATGTGAAAATCGGTCAGACCTGTAAGGTAAAGCGTATTCATGGTGAGGGCGCTCTGAAGCGCAGAATTATGGATATGGGCATTACCAAGGGCACTGAAATCTATGTCCGCAAGGTTGCGCCCCTCGGCGACCCCGTTGAGGTAACAGTAAGGAATTATGAACTTTCAATCCGCAAGGGCGACGCCGAATTAATCGAGGTAGAATAAAATTTTTTATGCAAGAGTTAGAAAAAACTAACTACAAAGAAAGGAAAAATTATGAGTTTTAGTATTGCACTCGCAGGTAACCCTAACAGCGGTAAGACTACACTGTTCAACGCTCTTACAGGCTCAAATCAGTATGTCGGAAACTGGCCGGGCGTTACCGTAGAAAAGAAGGAGGGTAAGCTTAAAAAGCACAGTGATGTAACAATCACGGACCTTCCGGGTATTTATTCGC
>CADAUV010000019.1 GCA_902791235.1 Oscillospiraceae bacterium | reverse complement strand
TTCTGGATGTATCCGTATGTTTCCGCCGCCTCGTCATCGGTCATCTGGTAACCGTTCTGATTGTAGCATTTATAGCCGTTGTATTTCGCAGGGTTGTGCGAAGCGGTAAGAATAATACCGCTTGAGGTGTGAAAATACCTTATGGCAAAGGAGAGACAGGGCGTGGGCTGAAGCTCCTTGTAGAGATAAACTTTAATGCCGTTTGCCGCAAGCACCTTTGCACATTCAACCGAAAAATAATCGCTCTTGATTCTTGAATCATATCCGATTGCTATTGACGGGTTATCAAAGTGAGCGTTGAGAAAATCGGAAAGTCCCTGCGTTGCCTGACATACCGTGTAGTAGTTCATTCTGTTTGTACCTGCGCCGATAACTCCGCGAAGTCCCGCGGTGCCGAATTCAAGACAGCGGTAGAATCTGTCAAGTATAGCTTCCTCATCACCCTCTATGCTCTTTAATTCGCTGATTAAATCGGGGTCTGCAGTCGCGTTATCAAGCCACTGCCTGTAAAGTGCATTTATATCCATAATACTCTCCTTGTGTTTATTTGGTCAGTATAATAACCTACCATTATATTTTAAACCTTATAAAATATATTGTCAATATTTACATTTGTTGTTATAATAATTATGTTATGAGGTGATGAAAATGTATGCGCGTGTTAAAAGTCTCGGTATCTTCGGGCTTGACGCTTTCGGTGTTACCGTAGAGTGCGATATCAGTAACGGACTGCCGAGGTTTGACCTTGTAGGCTTGCCCGACCTCGCTGTAAAGGAAAGCAGGGAGAGGGTGAGGGCGTCTGTCAAAAACTGCGGTCTTAATTTCCCCGTTTCAAGGATTACCGTTAATATCGCCCCTGCGGATATAAAGAAGGAGGGTGCGGTTTACGACCTGCCCGTGTTTATTTCAATTCTTTCAGCAAGCGGTCAGCTCAAGGCTGATATTGATGAATATGCCTTCGTCGGCGAGCTTTCGCTTGACGGCGAGATAAGGGGTGTAAACGGCGTTCTGCCGATGCTTCTTCTTGCAAGGGATACGGGCGTTAAATCGGTGTTCATACCTGACGCTAACAGGCTTGAGGGCAGCGTTCCCGACGGAATTGATGTTTTCCCCGTCAAGAATATTTTTCAGGTTATAAAGCATATTACGGGCGAGGAAAGAATACCGCCCTGTTATAATCCGAATATGAGTCAGGGCGAGGTATCGTATGATGTGGACTTCGCAGATGTCAGGGGGCAGGAGGGCGCAAAGCGTGCGCTTGAAATTGCAGCCGCAGGCGGTCATAACTGCATTATGATAGGACCTCCCGGTACGGGTAAGTCGATGCTTGCAAAAAGGCTGCCGACAATTCTTCCCGATATGTCCTTTGACGAGAAGCTTGAAACCACAAAGCTTTATTCAATCGCAGGCGCAATTCCCTCGGGTCAGGCGGTAATAAACGAAAGACCCTTCCGCTCGCCGCACCACACCACCTCAGCGCAGGCGCTGACGGGCGGCGGAACAAATCTCAGACCGGGCGAATTAAGCCTTGCCGATAACGGCGTGCTTTTTATGGATGAGTTTCCTGAGTTTGACAGAAGGGCTAAGGAGTCCCTCCGTCAGCCGCTTGAGGACGGCGTTGTCAGTATTGCGAGAGCCTCGGGCTCGGTTACATATCCTTCGGCAATAATGCTTGTTGCGGCTATGAATCCCTGCCCCTGCGGCTATTACGGACATCCGAGCATAGCCTGCAAATGCACGGACGCCGCCAAGAAAAGATATATGGATAAAATATCGGGTCCCGTTCTTGACAGGATTGATATTCATATCGAGGTTGAGCCTGTTGATTATGAGCAGCTTTCCTCAAAGGACAGAAGCGAGGAAACAAGCGCGGTTATAAAAGAACGCGTTAACAGGGCAAGGAAGCTTCAGCACGAGCGTTTTGAGGGTACTGATGTCAGATGCAACGCCCGTATGACGCCGACGATGACCAAGAAGTACTGCGTTATGAGTAAGGATGCCGACGAGCTTTTAAAGCTCAGCTTTGAACGCCTTGCAATGAGCGCGAGAGCGTATGACAAGATATTGAGAATCGCGCGCACCATTGCCGATTTATCAGGCAGTGCGATAATAGAAAGCGAGCATATTGCAGAGGCTCTGCAATACCGCTCACTTGACAGAAAATACTGGATGGGAGAGTAATTATGGATATTCAGAAAACGATGAAAAATCTTGAGGCAAACGGTATCAAGCCCTATTTTGTAGAGAGTAGGGAGGAGGTTTTACCTCTTGTTAAAACGCTTATTAATAAGGGCGAGAGTATTTCAAACGGCGGCAGCGAAACGCTGAAGCAGTGCGGTATTTTTGAGTTAATAAAAAATGGCGACTATGATTTTATTGACCGCACGGGTCTTGAGGGCGAGGAGGTCAGACAGGCGTATATCCGTGCTTTCGGCTGCGATACATATTTCTGCTCCTCAAACGCAGTTACCGAAAACGGCGAGCTTTACAATGTTGACGGTAATTCAAACAGGGTTGCCTGCATAGTTTACGGACCGAGGCAGGTAATTATGGTTGTGGGTAAAAATAAAATCGTTAAGGATATTAATGAGGCAATTTACAGAGTTAAATGCTGTGCCGCACCGCCTAACACCGTAAGGCTTAACCTCGCAACGCCCTGCGCTAAAACGGGCAAGTGCGTATCGCTGATGACGGGCGACAGTCCTCTTATGCCCGAAGGCTGTAAGGGCAGTACAAGAATTTGCTGTAATTATGTGGTATCTGCAAAGCAGAGGCATAAGGACAGAATTAAGGTCATCATTGTAAATGAGGATTTAGGATATTAAAAAAAGGATGCCTTGGGCATCCTTTTTTTAGTCTGAAAGTAACATTCTGTCGTTATCAAGCTCCTCGCCTGAGTTGTTCTTGAACTTTTCAAGAAGCTCGGACTTGTGGAGCTTTTTCTTATCCTCACCGCAGACATCGTAGATGATTTTGCCGTCGTTCATCATAATAAGGCGGTTTCCGATATTGATGGCGTCGCGCATATTATGTGTAATCATAATTGTTGTGAGATTGTTTTCAGCAACAATTTTCTCCGTGAGGTCAAGCACTTTTTTTGCGGTCTTTGGGTCAAGCGCCGCCGTGTGCTCGTCAAGAAGAAGCAGGTTAGGCTTTTTAAGAGTAGCCATAAGAAGCGTAATAGCCTGTCTCTGTCCGCCCGAAAGAAGTCCTACCTTTGAGGTAAGCCTGTCCTCAAGTCCTAAGTCGAGGCTTGCGAGCAGCTTTTTGTACTCCTCCTTCTCCTTATGTCTTACGCCCGGATGTAAGCCTCTCGACTTACCTCTGCGTGCCGCGAGCGCAAGGTTTTCAACAATCTGCATATCAGCCGCCGTACCCGTCATAGGGTCCTGGAACACTCTGCCGATATATTTTGCTCTTTTATGCTCAGGGAGCTTTGTAACATCGTTTCCGTCGATTACGATACTACCGCAGTCAACAGGGTAAACGCCTGCAATCATATTGAGAAGCGTTGATTTACCTGCGCCGTTGCCGCCGATTACTGTTACAAAATCGCCCTCGTTTAATATGAGGTCAACGCCGCTTAACGCTTTTTTCTCATTGATAGTGCCCGGATTAAAGGTCTTGTGTACATTGTTGATTTCAAGCATTATCGGGCACCTCCTTTACCTTGACTGACTTTGAAGCAATTTTGCTTTTCCAGTACGGTACGCCGAGGAAGAGAGCAACGACGAGCGCTGTGAAGAGCTTGAGGTCGTTTGCCTGAAGACCAAGACGAAGTACAAGAGTGATAACAATATAGTAGATAACGCCGCCGATGGTAACCGCAAGAAGTCTTAATGCGAAGTTCTTGAACAGCTTACCGAAGATAACCTCACCGATGATAACTGCGGCAAGACCGATAACGATTGCGCCCCTGCCCATATTGACATCCGCAAAGCCCTGAAACTGTGAGAGCATTGAGCCCGAAAGAGCAACGATACCGTTTGAAAGCACAAGGCCGATTACCTTGTTTCTGTTTGTGTTAATGCCGTTTGAACGGGACATAGCCTCGTTGTTACCCGTAGCTCTGATTGCATGGCCGAGCTCTGTGCCGAAAAACCAGTAGAGAATACCGATAATAAGCGCAACGAAAACAACGCCGAAAATAAGTGATTTTGTTACATCGCCGAGCTGGAACACAAGGTTGTAATTCCTTGCGCTTAACGGCTGATTTGCTTTGCCGCCAAGCACTCGGAGGTTAACCGAGTAAAGCGAAAGCTGAGTGAGAATACCGGCGAGAATTGCAGGTATACCGAATTTAGTGTGGAACACGCCCGTTACCCAGCCGGCAATACAGCCTGCGATAAAGGAAGCAATCATTGCAATCCAAATCATCCATATGCTGTTTTGCATATTAGCATAATGCGACATAATTAAAACAGTTACCGCACCGCCTGTGCTCATTGTGCCGTCAACTGTAAGGTCGGCAATATCAAGAACTCTGAAGGTGATGTAAACACCTATTGCCATAACTCCCCATATGATACCCTGTGCGACAGAGCCCGGGAGAGCAGCCAAAAATCCGCCCATTTATATAAACTCCTTTATTAATTTAAAGATTTAATTAAATACATACTTATATAGGATAACAAAAAAAGTATAAAAGGTCAAGAATTAATTACTTAAATATATAAAAAAGCACTGCCCGAAGACAGTGCTTTTTTATATAAAGTTTAAGCCTTATGCCTGTGCAGGTGCGCCAACAGGGCAAACACTCTCGCAAGAACCACAGTCGATGCAAGCATCAGCGTCGATTGAGTAGATATCACCCTCAGCAATTGCACCAACAGGGCACTCTGCTGCGCATGCACCGCAAGCGAT
This sequence comes from Oscillospiraceae bacterium, assembly GCA_902791235.1. Taxonomy (GTDB): domain Bacteria; phylum Bacillota; class Clostridia; order Oscillospirales; family Acutalibacteraceae; genus Eubacterium_R. The sequence goes on along the minus strand of CADAUV010000019.1, from coordinate 18,655 downwards.
GCAATCGTCAGAAATCTTGTAAGCCATAAGTTAACCTCCTCTTAAAATCTTTCCTAATAAAGATATAACATTTTATTTCTGAAAAATCAAGTGTTTTTTTAAAATACGGTTTTGATTTATTTGTTCTGCGTTTCCTTGGGGCAGTTTTTGCATTTTTTTACCACCTTGACATCCTCGCGCTTTACAACGAGAGGGAGGCCGTCGGGGGTGTTGTCAAGCTGTACCTTGAGCCAGCCCGTGAGAAGCGAAGCGTCAACAACTACGCCCCTGCCCTCGCGACATTCGACAACCGTGCCCTTTTTAGGCGTGATTTTATTAAGCTCCTCGTATGCCTCCTCCTCGTACTGAAGACAGCACATAAGTCGTCCGCAGGTTCCGCTTATCTTGCCGGGAGCAAGCGAGAGCCCCTGGTCCTTAGCCATCTTTATTGTTACGGAGTGGAAGTCGTTTAAAAAGGTTGAACAGCAGAAAGGTCGTCCGCATATGCCGAGACCGCCTATCATTCTGCTCTCATCCCTTACGCCAATCTGGCGAAGCTCGATTCTCGCCTTATAGTGATTTGCAAGGTCTTTTACAAGTTCCCTGAAATCAACTCTGCCGTCGGCGGTGAAAAAGAATACGATTTTTGAGCGGTCAAGCGAGTATTCGCAGTCAACAAGGCTCATTTCAAGCCCGTGGTTTTTAATCTTTTCCTCGCATACCTTGAGCGCTTTTTCCTCAAGCTCTCTGTTTTCGCTCAGGGTCTTTAAGTCATGCTCGTTTGCGATTCTCTTAACAGGACGCAGAGGCATTACCACCTCGTCGTCCCCGACCTCCTTCGGCGCATACTGAGCCGTACCGCATTCGTCGCCGTTTGCAGTTTCAACCACAAGCACATCGCCCTTTTTTATATCATAATTTCTGGGGTCAAAGAAATATGTTTTGCCGTTGTCCTTGAAGCGGACGCCAACTACTTTTATCATATTTATCCTCCGTTATCTTCCTGCCGTCTGTCTTAAGCTGCAACAGATTTTCGTAACCAAAAGCTGACTGTTGCAGTTCGCAAGCGTTTTATATCTCAGCTCATCGCAAAGAAAGACAAGCTGTGTAAGTCTTTTTTTTGTTATGCTTTTTCTGAGAAGCTCCGCTGACTCCCTCTGACCCGAAAGCAGATTGCTTCCGTTTGTGTCAACAACTGCGTCCCTGAAAATATTTTTGAGCATATCAAGCACGAGCGCCGTGCCCTGCCTGTCGCCGATGAGAGGGGAGAGCGTGCGAAGCAGCCTGTACTCGTCGTTTGCAAGTATGCCTTTGCATATATCGGCGCAAAGCTCGGTGAGCTCGCTCATTCTTCCTTTTAAAAGAATTTCCGTAGCGGTGCCGATATTCCCGTTTGAGAGAAACAGCGCTTTTTCAGCCTCGGCAAATTCTATACCCTCGTTATGCTCGGTAATGTACTGCGCACCCTCCTGTACATCAACGCCTTCAAGCGTCATAACAACGCTTCGCGACAGTACGGTTTCAAGCATTTTCGTCTTTGTCAGCGCGGTCATAATAAAGATTACATATCCGGGCGGCTCCTCAAGAATTTTAAGCAGCGCGTTCTGCGCGCTTGCGTTCATCTTGTCAACCTCGCCGAGAAGAAAGATTTTATATCTCGCCTCATTAGGACTGATATAGGCTTCATTGATAATTTCTCTTACTGTTTCAACCTTGAAGGAGCCCTCGCCGCCCTGCGCGGCATATGTCAGCACATCGGGGTGGTAGCCGTTAATGACCTTCCTGCACTGACTGCAGGTCATACACGGACCGTTTTCCTCGCGGCAGACAAGAGCGCAGGCAAGAAGCCTTGCAAGCGTTTTCTTGCCGAGTCCCGTGTCGCCCTCAAGCAAAAGCGCGTGCGGAAAATGCCCTGCGTCTATAAGAATGCCGAGCTGCTCAGTTATTCTTTTGTTTGATACAAAGTCGATAGTTCTCATTAAAGCTTACGAAAGTCCTCAACATTAATTACAAAGCATACTGCGCCGAATTCCTCAACATCAACAGGCTTCTTTAAAAGCGAGCCCGCAACGGTGCTTTCAACGCCCTTGTGCCGAAGCACACGGTTTGTTACATTCTGTTCAATCACATTAAAAAGCTCCTCAAGCCTGTCTTCGTCAACGCCGAAAAGCACGGTGGTCTGACCCGAGGTGAGAAACTGTCCTGCGGTTGAAATCTTTGTCGACGAGAAGCCCTCGGTGCTTGTCGCTCCGAGCACTGCGTCAATATCGTTATTTGAAATAATAGCTATTACAAGCTTCATTCTAATCATCCCTTATATTTGTTAGTTATTAAATTATATTACAAAAGCTTACCGCGTTCAACTTTGGCGCGGTATATTTCACTGATTTTTTACAATTAGTTAAAACGAATAATACTCATTGTTATACTGCAACTGTCGCAAGAGCGACGATTACAGGCATAGTGATAATAGAGAGTATTGACGACTGCGCTGCAAGCTCAGAGCCCAGAGCGGTGTCGTTGTCGTACTTGGCGGCGTACATTGCGGTGTTTGTCGCCGTCGGTGCGGAGGAGGAAATTGTCAGTGCGGTAAGAAGCGCGCCCCTCACGCCGCAAAGATAGAAAATGCCGAGCATACACATTGGTATAACCGCAAGTCGCAGGAAGGAAACAAAAAATATTTCCTTTTTCATAAACAGGTTTTTAAGCTGTGAATTTGCAAGGAAGGTGCCGAATACAATCATTGCAAGCGGCGAGTTACAGGAGCCGACAAGCTCAAGCGGTCTTAACACAATCTCGGGCAGGTGAAGCTGTAAAAGGTACAGCGGAAGTCCGATTATAACAGACATTGAACCGGGGTTCAGTATAAGCCTTTTTAAATCAATTTTAGCCTCGTGTCCCGAAATTTCGTGAATTCCGAGCGTGAAGGCAAAGATGTTAAATACAGCCACATAGACGGAGCTGTAAAATATTCCCTCGTCGCCTACAACGCTTTTAGCAAGCGGAAGCGCAAGAAATGCGGCGTTTGAAAATATAATTGCGTAGGAGTACACGCCGCGCCTTTTTATATCCTGCTTTTTAAATGTGAATCGGGAAATGATGTATCCGAATATATGAGTTGCGGCGGCGCACACAAAGGCGATGAGTATGCCCTTGATATGCTCCTTTGAGTAATCCATTGTAACAAAGGTATGTATTATCGCAATGGGTAAAATCACATTAAAGAGCAGGTCGATAAGCTTTTTTGCGTCAGCCCTTTTGAATATTCCCGTCCTGTCGGTGATAAAGCCGATGCCTGCGATTATGTACAGTATAAAAACCTGCTTTGCAATGGTTACTAAATTATTTAAAAATAACAAAATTATTCTCCGTTTAAAGCTGTTTTCTCTCTCTTCCTGTTGTCGTAAAGAAGCGTGATTATGAATACGCCGATGAACAGATACGCGCTGCAGGAAAAGTCGACAGGGTAGAGCGTTTTATACCCTGCAAGGAGCATTACAAGAAGCCTCGGCACCGACACAAGAAATGCGAGAAATGCCGTTATAAGCGACTGGAAGATAAATGAAACCGAAGCGGGATTGCTGCTTTCGGACTCGGAAATGAATACCGCAAAATAAATGAGAAGCGAAATTAAAAGCGCAAGCTCAAGCAGCGGTTCCACGCCCTTTACAAAATCGAACATATTGTTCATCTTTGTAAATATCCTCATTGCGCACCATACGACAGGCGCAAAGCTTAAAAAAGGTATACGGCGGAAATCCACGCCCGTACCTCTTGCCGTCAGGAAAAGCGCTATAAAAAACGAAGCGCAAAGCAGAGCGAATATGCCTGACAATACTGTCGGGATTATATACGCGTAGTCGATATATCCCTTGTTGTCAAAATACCTGTAACAGTTAAAGCACTGATGCACAAAATCATATAGCAGCCCTGCGCTTGCAAGCGCACAGGCGTATGAAACAGGAAGACTCGGCTCTTTAAGATAAACGGACTCCTGCGTTCTTTTTCGTTTAAAGGCATAGCGCACCGACAGGAGTATTACCGCAAATATCAGCGCGTAAAGCACATATATAGTTGTAAAGCCCTTTTCAAGCATACCCGTATGGCTGTTGCAAAGCCTTAAAAGCTGATAGAAATAAAGTCCGCCTGCGCAAAATGCGGCTGCGAAAATCAGCAGCACGGGTATGGTTTTTATTCTTTGTTGCACCCTTTTACTCCGCTCTCTCGGTCAAATCAACAAATTCTCTCGGCTTGCTTACACTCTTGTATGCCGGACGCATAATCTTACCGCCCGAGGTAAGCTCCTCAAGTCTGTGAGCGCACCAGCCCGTAATTCTTGCCGTTGCAAAAAGCGGTGTGAATAAGTCCTGAGGAATACCGAGCACTTTATAAACAAGACCTGAATAAAGGTCAACATTGGCGCACATCGTTTTCTCAATGCCCTTGACCTCGGCAAATACCTGAGGGGTTAAAAGCTCAATGTTTTCAAGCGTTTTGAATTCCTTTTCAAAGCCCTTCTCGTAAGCGAGCTTTCTTGCGTTTGCTTTGAGTATTACAGCTCTCGGGTCCGATTTTGTGTAGACTGCGTGTCCCATACCGTAGATAAGTCCTGAGCCGTCGCCCTCTTCTCTGTTGATAACCTTCACAAGATAATCCTTTACCTGTTCGGGGTCTGTCGAGTCGGTAAGCTTGCCCATAATCTCATCCATCTGCCTTGCAACACGGAGGTTTGCGCCGCCGTGCTTAGGTCCTTTAAGCGAGCCGAAGCCTGCGGTTACAGCCGAGTAGGTGTCCGTACCGCTTGAAGTAAGCACTCTTGTGGAGAAGGTGGAGTTGTTACCGCCGCCGTGGTCGGCGTGGAGCATCAGACATATATCGAGGAGCTTTGCCTCCTCGTGCGTGAACTGCTTGTCTGAACGAATCTGATTAAGTATGTACTCGGCTGTCGACTGGTCCTTCCTGATGGGGTGAAGGAACATAGTCTTGTTGTCGAAGGCTCTGCGCTTAACCTGATAGGCGTCGTTCATAATCGTCGGAACCTGAGCTATGAGCTGAAGCGACTGTCTGAGCACATTTGCCGTTGATGTGTTGTCGGGGTCCTCGTCAAAGGAGTAAAGCGCCATAACGCATCTTGACATCTTATTCATAATGTCTTTTGAGGCGTGCTTCATAATGATATCCTCAACGAATTCGTCGGGGAGCGCACGACATTCGGCAAGCACCTCGTGAAGGCTTACAAGCTGATTTGCTGTCGGGAGCGTGCCGAAGAGGAGGAGCCATACAACCTCCTCATAGCCGAAACGGTCATCCCTGTTACAGCCGTTTACAATATCGTTTATATCATAGCCTCTGTAAGAAAGCTTACCCTCCTTAGGTGTTCTCTCACCGTCGAGAATGTAGTAACCCTCAACTGAGCAGATACGGGTAAGGCCTGCCATAACGCCTGTGTTATCTTCGTTTCTTAGGCCTCTTTTTACATGGTATTTTTCATAGTCCGTTTTCTTGATAGTATTGTTCTTGTCAAGCTCTTTGCAAAGGCTTGAAAGTGCGTCCATAGAGATGGGTGAAATATAGCTTGACGGCATATAAGATTCTCCTTTCAGTGAGTTATAAAATAATAAATTGATTTTTTACAGAATATAAATATATAAAGAAATTCATTCTATTATACATTTATTTTAACTCAAAGTCAAGGAGGCTTGGGATGAAAAGATTTGTAATTGTTTATCTGACTCTGCTTGTGCTGACGCTTGCCGTTCCGGCTCTTGTCTGCCTGATTAATAAAGCGCCAGAGGAAAGCGATTCTCTCGTGAATATTTTTCAGGGAATTATGATGTTGAGGGACAACAGGGAGGTTTTGAGATATTTCTGCCTGTCGCTTCTGCATTTTTCGTAATCCGATTTTGAGGAAAGGCAGAGCGTGTCAAGGATTCTTAAACTGTCGCTTCCGACCCTTGTGCAGTTATAAAACGCACTTTCGCAAAGATGTGAAAGCTTCCTGTCAAGCGCGCTTTTTATCCTCTCGTTGTCGGATTTGTCAAGGGCGCTGGGCGGCTTTCTTTCAGCCGATTTCACAGTCAGGTCGCAGAAAATATCGCAGTGAAGCTTTATTCTGCCGTCCTGCGTTTTTGCGCTGCGCTTTGTCTTTATATCCTGAACGGATACATTAACCTTGCCGAGCTTTTTATCGTACAGCTCAATTTCAAGCTCGTTTAGTTTTCCGCTTAAAATCAGGAAGCCCTGCGTGCTTTCACCGCTGAGGGTTTTAACGAGTTTTCCGTCTGAAAACACGCCGATGCCCTTTATTGAAGCTATGTCGGCGCTGTCATTGTATTCAAGCACGGTAAGCGCAATATCCCCCGTGCTGTTTTCCGTAATTTCATATGCTCTTGTATAAACGCACTGACCTGCTTTTTCACCGTTTAAAAGGAGCGTCAACAGACTTTCGCAGGGGACTCTTGCGCCGTTTTCGCCGCTTTCAAGAAGCTTTTTGCTTTTTCCGTCAAAAATGCAAAGCGCAATATCCGATCTGAGATTAAGACTTTGCACGGTGAAGGGTATTTTGTTGCCGAAGCCTTTTTCGGCACATTCCTCGGAAAGCACGAGAAGCTTGCTCTGACCGAAGTATATTTTCTTTGAAACGCTTTTTTGCATATTGCTAATCGCAAGACTAACGCTTTCTGCATTTTCGTACAGTGTAAAGGTCGAGTTTTCCTTAGGTAGTTCATCGGTTAAGAAATTGCTGTTTAAAAGCTGTGCGTTTACTGCATAGCCGTCGCTTCCGCTGTCAATCCCTATGCCCTCAATTATCATTAAATCCTTTAAGTGATAGGGCGAAAAATGACCTGCGAGAAGCGAAAGCACCGCCAGTATCACCACGGTAATTTTAAAGCTTTTCAAATGAATCCTCCACCTTCCTTTTGCCGAAAATCAGAGTAAAAAGCGGTATGATAACGCAGAAAATTATGAAGGGAGCAATAAAATACGGCGCCTTGTAAGGCGTGCGCCCGAAAAGAAAATAAATAAGCAGAAAGCCTGCGGCGCATAGTCCTGCCGTAAGAAAAACGCTCGTTCTTTTGCTGCTGCATTTAAAGCATTCACAGGCGCAGAAAATCAGGAGCGTAAGCTTTACGAAAATACCGAAGCAGAATACTGCCGTGAACATCACCTCGATATGTGAAAGAGCGCTGATGCCTGCTGTCTGAAACAGGGTGAAAAGCGGGTACTCAAAGTATTTTGTGCCGTTTCCGAGGACAAGCATTGACATAATAAGCACAAGTGCAGTAAAGACGAGCGATAGTATTACCGAGAGGCTGAAATATTTTCCGCTTTTGCCGTTCACATAAGGAAAAATAAAAAACAAAACAGCAAGCTCGCTGCCCGAAAGCGAGAATAGCGCGCCCTCTTTCAGAAAGCTTTTCGCGCTCAGCTCAAACGGCACTGCATTTTTCAAATCGGCGTTTGGTATATTCAGCAGTAAAGCGATTGTTATACCGCTGATAAGCATTAAAAACGCCATTGCCGAAAAGCGTGAAAAGCCCTCTATTCCAAGTGTTGCGGAGTATACGGCACAGATTAAAAGTATTGCGCCGAAAAAGAAAATATTCAGATTATCGCCGAGCGAAAACGCGGTGAAAAGTGAGAAACGGTAAACATTGAGCGCTCCGAGAAACACAAAATAAACGCCGTATGATACGGATATAGCCTTATTGTCAAAAGGCGTTTTACCGTATTTGTTGCAGTAGAATATCGGCAGACTTAAAAGCAGTATAACGGGTATTGCCGCAAGGGCGGAAAGCACGCCCGAAAGGTCTACCGCTCCCTCCGCCTGCGAGCTTGTGAGAAGCACCGAAAGTCTGCTTGTGCAAAGCAGGTAGAGTACGCTTATCGGCGCTATTTTATTTTTCTGTGCCTGCATCAGTTGCAGCACCTCTCAGTTCATTTATTCTTACCCTGTGGCGCGAAAGTCTTTTCCAGCTTTCACGGAAAAATATATCGCCCTGCGCCCTCTTGTCGAGAGGGGATATCGGGAAGCTAAGCGAAACGCCGTAGGAGTTAAGCGCGCTGATGTTTACAAATAAAGCTCCTGCAAAAAGCATAATTCCGTAAAGTCCCGAAATGCTCCCTACGATTATAAAGATAAATCTCAGCACGCACATACTTTCATAAAGCGGATAAACAACATATGAGGCGATTGCCGTCATCGCTATAACAACAAGCATCGGAGCGCCGATAAGTCCTGCCTCAACGCTCGTTTCGCCTATTATGATTCCGCCGATTATAGATACCGCATGCCCGATGGTTTTAGGAAGCCTCAGTCCCGCTTCCCTCATTATTTCATAAAACAGCAGGAGCAGTATAGCCTCGCTTGTAAGTGAAAACGGCGTGTTTATTTCCTCCGCCGAAATTGTGAAAAGCAGATTTGTCGGCATTAATTCCTGATGAAAGGTGCCGATTGCCACATAAAAAGCAGGAAGAAAAACGGCAAGCACAAAGCAGAAGTATTTTATCAGCCTTATAAACCCTGCGTAAAAAGGTGGCTCGTCGTAATCGTCGGGCGACTGAAAGTTGTCCGAAAAAAGCGACGGTACAAAAAGAGCAAACGGCGACCCGTCAATCATCACCGCGACTCTTCCTTCAAGCAGCTTTGATGCGAGAACATCGGGTCTTTCAGTAGTTCCTGTACAGGAGAAAAACGACGGCGTATCGCTGTCGAGAAAGGGTATGAGCTCGCCGTAATCCGCAAGCGTGTCAAGGTGCGAAAGCCGTAGCCTTTTTTCAACCTCCGTTACAAGCGCAAAGTCCGCTCTGTCATTTATATATGCGATAACCACAGGCGTCGGGGCGCTCTTTCCGAGTTCAAACTGTTTAAGTTTTAGCTGTGGCGTTTTAAGCCTTCGGCGAAGCATTGCCTTACTGTCGTTAAGACATTCGGTAAAAGCCTCCTTTGCGCCCTTTACATTCGATTCGTTTGACGGCTCGGTTATACCTCTTTTTTCAAAGCCCTGTATCCCGACCGCAAGCGCCTTGTTACAGCCGTCGATTATCACGAGCGCAAATCCGCTCATAAGAAGCATATACGCCTTTTCAAAATCCTCACATTCATTAAGCTCTACGCCTCTTAAAACCTTCATTTTTGCGCATTTTACCGCGTCGTCGCACTCGCCTTTATAGGTGAGAAGCGGTGTTGTTACAAGCTGAGAAAGTGCAAGCGAGCTTACAAGCCCGTCAAAAATGCAGACGAGCGCTCGTCTTTCTGAAAAGTATATTTCCTTTAAATTGAAATCCGAGCAGTCTTTGAAATCATTTTTCAGCTTTTCAAGATTATCATTATATAAAGCGCTGATTTTTTCCAAAATATCACCGCTTTTAATTTTTGCAGTTTGCCGTTTTTTATTCAGCACGGGTATTATTCAGCGGTTTTTTGAAAAAATAATGACGGTGATTAAATGACAGTTATACTTGTTCGTTCAGCAATTATTTATGTTCTCATTGTGTTTTCCGTCAGGATTATGGGTAAAAGACAGATAGGTCAGCTCAAGCCGCATGAGCTTGTAATAACGATTTTGATAAGCGCGGTTGCGGTTGTGCCGCTTGAGGATAACTCAATGCCGCTTGCAAACTGTATTCTGCCTATTATGCTTTTTGTATCGCTTGAAATTATTGTTTCGGTAATATCAATGAAAAGCTATAAATTCCGTGATTTAATTCAGGGCAAGCCCGTGTTTATTATAAGGAGGGGCAAGCTTAATCAGAAGCTTATGCACGAGATGCGCTTCACCGTCGACGACCTTGTTGACGCGCTGAGGCAGAAAAACTGCTTTGATTTAAACGATGTCGAGGACGCGGTGATTGAAACAAACGGCTCTGTTTCGGTTCTGCCAAAGGCGTCGCGGCGGCCGCTGACGCCCGAAAGCGCAGGCGTTAAGGTTAAGGAAAACGGAATGCCGATAACCGTTGTTATGGACGGTAAAATTGTTGAGGAGTATTTTAACAGGGAAAAGGTCAGCGCCTCTGAAATCAGACTGATTCTGACAGCGCAGGGAGCTGAAGAGGAAGGGGTAATGCTGCTGACGGTGGACGATGGCGGCAACACCTTCATAATTGATAAGGAGGAAGTATGAAAAGACTTGTTACAGCGCTCTGCCTTCTTGCCTTTGCCGTGGCAGTCGGCGTGTATGAGCAGACGACGGTAAACAGCTTTTATGACACTGTGAACACTCACATCGGTTATGCTCAGGAATGTGTTGCGGATAATGATTTTGAAGGCGCTTACAGGCAGTGCGAATACCTTGATGTCTATTTTAATAAGGAGTATAAATTCCTTGCGCTGATGATTAATAATGTTCCTTTAGACGAGCTCGGAGTGGATATAAATGAAATTAAGGCACTTGCGGAAAACAAGGACAAATCACTTGAAAGCAGACTTCTCGGAACAAGGGTCAGGGCGTGGCAGATTAAGCAGAGTCAGAAAATCACACTCCAGAATATTTTTTAATTTTTAATTGCTAAATGGACTTAACTGTGCTAATATATCCTTGTATTTTTGCAAGGAGGATAAATTATGACAGAAATCACTAAGGACATTAAGTATATCGGTGTTGACGACAGGGAGCTTGATTTGTTTGAAAGTCAGTATATCATCCCTGAGGGCATCGCTTATAATTCATATATTATTACTGATGAAAAGATTGCCGTTATGGATACTGTCGACAGCAGAAAGAGCGAGCAGTGGCTTGATAATTTAAACAAAGCCCTTGAAGGCAGAACACCCGATTATCTTGTTATGCAGCATATTGAGCCCGACCATTCGGGAAGTATTGAGGCGCTTTTAAAGCAGTATCCCGACATTACAATCATCTGTTCTGCAAAGGCAAAGCAAATGCTTCCGCAGTTTGCCGACGCGGATATGGAGAAGGTTCAGACGGTAGCGGAGGGCGATACGCTTGAGCTTGGCGCTCATACTCTCAGCTTCATTATGGCTCCGATGGTTCACTGGCCCGAGGTTATGATGAGCTATGATTTAAAGGACGGCGTTTTCTTCTCTGCTGACGCTTTCGGCAAGTTCGGCGCACTTGACGCCGACGAGGGCTGGTCCTGTGAGGCGAGAAGGTATTATTTCAATATTGTCGGAAAATACGGAGCGCAGGTACAGGCTGTGCTTAAAAAAGCGGGTGCGCTTGATATCAGATATATCTGTCCGCTTCACGGTCCTGTTCTCTCCGATACTATCCCCGAGGTGCTTGACCTTTATAACACATGGTCATCATATCAGCCTGAAAACGAGGGCGTGTTCATCGCTTACGCCTCAATTCACGGCAACACTGCAGGCGCCGCTCATAAGATGAAGGAAATTCTTGAGGAAAAGGGCTGTCCGAGAGTTGCGATTGCCGACCTCTCAAGAGATGATATTGCGGAATGTGTCGAGGACGCTTTCCGCCACAGCACGCTTCTGTGTATGGCTTCAAGCTATGACGCAGGCGTGTTTGCGCCGATGAGCGATTTTATTCATCACCTTAAGAGTAAAGCATTTCAGAACAGGCGTGTTGCGCTTGTCGAAAACGGCTCGTGGGCTCCGAGTGCGGCAAGGACTATGAAAGCGGAGTTTGAGCAGATGAAAAACATCACCTTTGCCGAAAACACCGTTACTATAAAGACAAGAGTAACCGACGCGGATATTAAGGCTCTTGAGATGCTTGCTGAGGAAATAAAATAATATTGACAAAAACAGTGCTTTGTATTATTATTTCAACATCCGAAATGAGATTATGAGGTTTGCTTATGATTACAGTATTTAAAGGCGCCGATTTTTTTTCCCTCAACGAGAGGGGAGATGTTTACTCCGTAATGGTGGTAAGCGGTAAGAAAATTGAGTACATCGGCTTTAATGTACCCATCTGTTATGATGACCCCAAGGTTAAAATTGTTGACCTTGACGGATATACGGTAATACCGCTTGTGAATGATGAGCTGATGTTTGATACACATCAGGCGAGCTGTAAAACGCTTGCACAGGGCGAGAGCGCGGATTTTGCGGTTCTTGATAAAAATATTTTCAAGGACAAGTCCGCAAAGGTCGTGGCGACATATATTCACGGCAGGAAAAAGTTATAAAAGAATTAAAATAAAAGCAGAGCCACCTTGCTAAAGAGATGGCTCTGCTTTTATACATAGCTAAATTATTTATCCAATTCTATATTCAGGTAAATCGGGAAATGGTCGCTCGGATAGTATTTTCCGTCATAGAGCGTATCAATAATTCTATACTCGTTGACCTTTATTCCTTCCTTTGAAATCATAAAGTAGTCAATGTTCTCCCTGTCAAGCGCCTTGCCGAAGCCCTGATAGGTAGCGCCCGTCATTGTCCTGTCGGTCTGATATTTTGCGTCGAGGAAATTTTCCGTCGCACACTTATAGGTCTCGCTGGTTTCGTCTGCGTTGAAATCGCCCATAATTATACTCGGAAGTCCGCCGAACTGCGCTATCTTGTCAAGCACAACCTTAATGCCGTTAATCCTTGCCTCGTCGCTTATGTGGTCAAGATGCGTGTTGAAAACAACAAGCTCGCTTTGGCTCTGAATATCTTTAAGTATAACATAGGAGCATATGCGGTAGCAGGCTGAGTTCCAGTCCTTGCTCATAACCTCGGGCGTTTCCGACAGCCAGAAGGAGCCCTTGTCAACAAGCTCAAATCGGTCGCTTCGGTAGAATATGGGACAGCCCTCGGAAAGCGGACTGTTGTCCCTGTACTCAAGCACATTGTCGTAGCCCGTAAGGTTTTCGGTAAGATAGGCGTAATGCATTTTAGTTACTTCCTGAAAACCGATTATGTCAGGGCTTTGCGCCGTAACTGATTTTAAAAGCTTGTCGGCTCTGAAAAACCAGCTTTTCTGCAGGATGTCCGTCGGACTCCATGTTCTTACATTAGCGCTTACTATATTTATGCTCTCGCTGTAGCTGACCTGCGAGGCGTCGTATTGAGCGGCGTTTTTATTGTATGTCGGGAGGTATCTTAAATTAAGCGCCGCAACTATGATTATTATTGCGAGAAGCGTACAGAAGAATCCCGTAAGTACCTTTAATGCTTTTTTCATATTATTCACCCCAAATGAATAATAGCATAATATGTCCGAAAGCACAATAAAATTATTTATTTACGGTTGACTTTAGCACTATGATGTGCTAAACTATGGGAGTAAAACTGAATAGTTATACATTTCAGTATGCAAAATTAACAATGTAAAGGATGAAGAACTATGAAAAAATCAGTTAAAAGAATTTTAGCAGTTGTTCTTGCAGTTGTACTTATCTGCGGCGTATTCGCAGGCTGTTCTGCAAGCTCCGACGGCGAAAAGACCTATAAGGTTGGTATCTGCCAGCTTGTACAGCACGAGGCTCTCGACGCAGCAACACAGGGCTTTAAGGATGCTCTTGTTGAGAAGCTCGGCGCTGAGAATGTAACCTTTGAGGAACAGAATGCAGCAGGCGACGCTGCGCAGTGTTCAACAATCACTAACGGCTTTGTAGCTGACGGCGTTGATCTTATTATGGCGAACGCTACTCCTGCGCTTCAGGCAGCGGCACAGTCAACAACAACTATTCCGATTGTTGCAACCTCAGTAACTGACTTCGCAACAGCGCTTGAGATGAGCGAGTGGAAGGGAACAACAGGTATCAATGTAACAGGTACCTCCGACCTTGCTCCTCTTGCTGACCAGGCTGCTATGGTTAAGGAGCTTTATCCCGACGCTAAGACAGTCGGCGTGCTTTACTGCTCCGCTGAGGCTAACTCAGTATATCAGGCAAATGTTATGACAGATGAGCTCACAAAGCTCGGCTATACAGTTAAAGCTTATACAGCGTCTGATACAAACGATATTGCGGCAGTTACACAGACAGCTTGCGATGAGTCGGATGTAATCTATATTCCTACCGATAACACTATGGCTTCCGCAACAGGTACAATCGACCCGATTACTTCTGCAGCAGGCGTTCCTGTTGTAGCAGGCGAAGAGGGTATCTGTAAGGGCTGCGGCGTTGCAACGCTTTCAATCAGCTATTACTCACTCGGCTACAAAGCAGGTGAGATGGCAGCACAGATTCTCTCTGAGGGTACTGACCCTGCAGGTATGGAGATTGCATTCGCAACCGACCTTACCAAGAAGTATGTTGCCCAAAGAGCTGAGGCTCTCAACACAACAATCCCTGCTGATTACGAGGCTATTGATTTAAGCGCTGAATAGTCAAAAATAATTGCAAAAGCTTCGGGGTTTTCCCCGAAGCTTTTTTTGTTTTGGGTTTTCCCCGAAGCCTTTTTGTTTGGGTTATGTTAAAAACCCCTTATTGACATCTTTTTTATTAGTGTTATACTGTTAACGAAAGGGGATTTTTTTATGCAGACTGAAATAAAAAAGCCCGAAAGGCTTCTTGACGATAAGGGCAATATCGCCCATCCGGGCTTTGCAAAAAAGCTTTTATGGGATTACGACAGAGAGGATATAAAGGCCTCTAAAATGCGTATAAAGGAATGGGATTATTATTACATCGGAACGCAGGATTACGGGCTTTGCCTTACTATAAGTGATGTGGGTTATGTAAGCTGCCTTTCGATATCGCTTCTTGAATTCGGAGATAATCCGACGCAGCTTAACGATTCCGAAATCGGCGTGCTTCCGCTCGGAAGGCTCGGTATGCCTTCGACGAGCGTTTGCGGCGATGTCAAGGCGGTTGTCGGCACGGCTGATATGGAATTTAAAAATGACGGGAAGCGCCGGCATTTACAGGGCTTTTATGACAATTTCTGTAACAGTAAAAAATGCCTTGCCTTTGATATTTATCTTGATGATTTTCCTGAGGAGAGTATGGTTATTGCAACTCCTTTTGATAAGGACAAGCACTTCTATTACAATCAGCAAATCAACTGTATGCGCGCGACGGGCTTCTGTGAATTTGACGGTAAAAAATATGAGTTTAACGCCGACAACGGCGCGCTCGGTACTCTCGACTGGGGCAGGGGCGTCTGGACTTATGATAACACATGGTACTGGGGTTCGGGTCAGACCGTGCTTGAGGACGGAAGTCTTTTCGGCTTTAATATCGGCTACGGCTTCGGCAACACAAGCGCCGCGAGCGAGAATATGCTTTTCTATAACGGCAAGTCGCACAAGCTTGAAGATGTAACTTTCAATATTCCGAGAAATGAAAACGGCTTTGACTATATGAAGCCGTGGACCTTCACCTCCTCGGACGGAAGATTTGAGATGAGCTTTAAGCCGATAATCGACCGTCAGGCGCCGCTTGACCTGAAGCTTATCTGTATGATTCCTCATCAGGTGTTCGGGCTTATTTCAGGTAAAGCCGTCCTTGATGACGGAACGGAAATCGAGCTTAAGGACAGGCTTGTATTTGCCGAGCATGTTCACAATAAATGGTAAAACTGAACGGGTGCCCGACGGCACCCGTTTTCATATTTTGAATATTTACTCTTGATTAATAATCCTATATAATTTATAATAGTTGTGTATATAATTATAAGGAGGGATGTTATGGCACAGGATTATTCGGTATCCCTTGCAAAGATTATCGAGAAGCACGGGCTTGAGGTTGTTTATCTGCCGCGCAGTGCTGACGATATTCTTATCATGACAAATGAAATTAACAGACCCGGTATTGTCCTTACGGGATATACTGAGTTTTTTGACTCTCTGAGAATTCAGATACTCGGCTGGACGGAGCTTGGCTTCCTCCTCAATATGAGTGATGACGAGAGGGAAAGGGCGCTTGGCTACTGGCTTGGTTTGAAGCCTGCCGCGGCGGTTGTAACAAGGGGACTTGATATCCCCGAGTATCTGACAAGTGCCTGCAGGAAATATGAGGTTCCGCTTCTTAAAACGGATGATGAAACCTCGCCCTTCCTTGCGGCTCTTATTGAGTATCTTAACAAGGAGCTTGCTCCGAGGGTAACAAGGCACGGCGTGCTTGTTGAGGTTTACGGCGAGGGCGTGCTTATAACAGGCGACAGCGGCGCAGGTAAGAGCGAGGCTGCAATTGAGCTTATCAAGCGCGGACACAGACTTATTGCCGACGACGCTGTTGAAATAAGGAAAATCAGCGACAACACCCTTGAGGGTAATTCGCCGAGTAACATCCGCCATTTTGTTGAGCTTCGCGGTATCGGAATTATTGACGCAAGGCGTATTTTCGGTATGGGCGCAGTTAAGCTCAATGAGAAGATTGACCTTGTTATTCAGCTTGAGGCGTGGGACTCGACAAAGGCTTATGACAGGCTCGGGCTTGACAATGAGTATGCAAAGATACTCGGCGTAAAGGTTCCTGCGATAACAGTGCCTATCACACCGGGCCGTAATCTTGCGGTGATTGTGGAAACCGCCGCTATGAACAACAGGCAGAAGAAGATGGGCTATAATGCTGCGGTTGACCTTATGAAGAGCCTCGGTATGGAGGATATTGAGCCGCAGAACAAGGAAGTTGACATCTGGACTGAATAACGCTTACAAAACAAATAATTATAAAATTGGGGGAGATTTTATGTATAATATAGGAATAGATTTAGGCGGAACAAACATTGTTGCGTCGGTTGTTGACGACAAGTACAATATCATTTCAACGGCGAAGGTGCCGACAAACAGTCCGCGCTCCGCTGAGGAGATTTTTGACGATATCGCTAATATTTCCGCTAAGGCTGTGCGCGAGGCAGGACTCAAAATGGATGAGATTTATTCGGTAGGTCTCGGCACACCGGGTACCGTTAACGCTGACGGCGAGATTGAGTATGCAAACAATCTCGGATTTAATAATGTTCCTGCGGCAAGAATGCTTCGCGACAGACTCGGCATCGACAAGGTATATATTGAAAATGACGCTAACTGCGCCGCTCTCGGCGAGGCTTATGCAGGAGTTGGTAACGGTTCAAAGAATTTCGTTGCCGTAACACTCGGCACGGGCGTCGGCTCGGGCGTTATCGTTGACGGTAATATCGTCAGCGGTGTGAATATGGCAGGCGGCGAGTGCGGCCATATGGTAATTGTTGTTGACGGCGAGCAGTGCTCCTGCGGCCGTAAGGGCTGCTGGGAGGCGTACGCTTCCGCAACGGCGCTCATCCGTCAGACCAAGAAGGCGATGGAGGATTATCCTGACTCCGTAATGCATCAGCTTGCCGAGAAAGAGGGCAAGGTTACGGGCAGAACCGCGTTTGACGCTATGAGGCTCGGCGATATTGCAGGTATTAAGGTTGTTGAGGATTACATAAAATATGTTGCCTGCGGCGTTATCAATCTTGTAAACGCATTACAGCCTGAGATTATCTGTATCGGCGGCGGTATCTGTAACGAGGGAGAAACTCTCCTGAAGCCGCTCAGAAGATATGTTGAGGCTGAGAGATACTCCATCCACAGCAAGATTCAGACAAAGATTGTTAAGGCGGAGCTTGGCAATGATGCAGGCGTAATCGGCGCGGCAATCCTTTACAGTGTAAAAGAAAAATAATTTGGTGAAATTTTGGAAAGATTAATCAGCTATTTAGAAGAAATCAAATGTGAATATGAAACCGATGTGCCTATGAGCAGTAAGACCACCTTTAAAATAGGCGGACCTGCAAGGCTTGTCGTATATCCTGACAGCGAGGAGAAGGCTTCGCTTATTGTAAAAAAGACCAATGAGTTAGGAATTCGCCTTATCGCAGTCGGTAACGGCTCAAACCTTCTTGTCGACGACGGCGGTATTGACGCCTGTGTTATGGTTTTTGACGAGCATTTTGCCGGGATAAAGCTTATAGGTGAGGATGTGATTTATGCGCAGTCGGGCGCGCTCTTAATCCGCGTGTGCCGTTTTGCGCTTGAGCACGGGCTAAGCGGTCTTGAATTTGCCTACGGTATTCCGGGCTCCTGCGGCGGCGCGGCGTTTATGAATGCAGGCGCTTACGGCGGAGAGATGAGGGATGTCCTTTACAGGTGTAATCATATTGACTCAAACGGCGATATCGGTTATATAGAAAATGAAATGCTTAATCTTTCCTATCGCCATTCGGCATATTATGATAACGGCTGCATTATTACGGGAATATATTTAAAGCTAAAAAAAGCGCCTAAGGAGGAAATAAAGTCAAAAATGGACGACCTTCTCCAAAGGCGAAAGGATAAGCAGCCGCTTGAATATCCGTCCGCAGGCTCAACCTTTAAAAGACCCGCAAACGCCTTTGCAGGCGCTCTTATCGAGCAGTGCGGTCTTAAAGGCAAAAGCGTGGGCGGCGCGCAGGTCAGCGAGAAGCATGCAGGCTTCGTTGTCAACAGGGGCGGCGCCACCTGCAGCGATGTGCTTGAGCTTTGCGAGCATATAAGAAAAACGGTGCTTGAGGAAACGGGCTTTGAGCTTGAAATGGAAATCAGAGTTACAAGGTAGGTGTGCTTATGAGCAGTAAAGAATTAGTAATACTTACGGGTGTCAGCGGTGCGGGTAAGTCAAGCGCAATCGCATTTATGGAGGACGCAGGCTATTACTGCGTCGACAATCTTCCGCCCGAACTTATAACAACCTTTATAAGCCTTCTCACTAAGGATGAGAGTTATCCTAAGGTTGCAATAGTAATTGATGTGCGTTCGCGCAGCTCCTTTAAAAATCTTATGGAAAGCGTGTCGCAGGCGGAGGAGTGCGGCTACGA
>CADAUV010000018.1 GCA_902791235.1 Oscillospiraceae bacterium | reverse complement strand
TAAAAGTCCATTTGGGCTGGCGCCCTAATGGACTTTTTGAAGCAGTTATGGCGGAAAAGATGTGAGTTTTGGACTAACCTTCGTTACCGCACCTCGCCTCTAACAAATGATAGTCTTTAATAATTATACTGTTTTATTCACTTCTGAGGGCGTCGATTGGGCTGAGCTTAGCTGCTTTTCGTGCGGGATATATGCCGAAGAAAAGGCCCGTACCGCTCGAGAAGAGGAGCGCAAGGAGTATAATCCATATGCTGATTTTCGGCTGTATACTGATAATCGCGCACGCGCCGTAAGCACCTGCCACACCGAGTATTACGCCTATAAGTCCGCCGATTAAACAGAGAATTACCGACTCGGTAAGAAACTGCATTGTGATAACGCCTGTCTTTGCGCCGAGAGATTTACGGATACCGATTTCCCTTGTACGCTCAGTTACCGATACAAGCATAATATTCATTACGCCGATACCGCCGACGATAAGTGAAATTGCGCCTACGCCTGCGATAAAGATTGTAAGCACTTTCATAACGATATCAACAATCTCGATATATGACGCCATATTCTGAGCTGTATACATTCCGTTTTCAAAATTGCCGTGAGCCGCCTTTAGATAATTGACGGTCGCGTTGCCGACTGCGTCATAGTCGGCACCCTCTTCGGCAATTACGAAAATATTGTCAAGAGCCGCGTTTGCGCCCGTTGCCTGACTTAAAGTTGTACACGGCATAAACAGAGCAATCATCGCCGTATCGGAGCCTGTTGAAAACATCTTTCCGACATTTCCGCCCCCGCCGAGAGAGCTTGTCATAGACTCGATATTGGCAACGCCGCATACCTTAACCTTCATTGACTGACCGCTTGATGTAACGGTAATGGTTTCGCCCGTTACATCCTCATAACCGAATACTGTCTTTGCAGACTCGATACCCATTACGGCAATAGGCGCCGCAGAAGCATACTCCTCGTCGGTAAAGAACCTGCCGTGTTCGCAGTTATTAGTCATAGCGAACTGAACATCGCTGTTAGTACCTATCATCATTACCGTAACATCAGTCGCAAGCCTGTCAACAGTACCTCTGCCGAAGCCCATCATCATAGGTGAACAGCGCTCGACGCCGTTGACCTTTTTCTTGATGTTCTCAACATCGTCAAGGCTTATATAATCGTTATCGGTAGCCTGTGTTGTATCGACTGATACGAGAACTGCATTCGAGCCCATATCCTCAATAAGACTGACAATATAGTCCCTGACGCCCGTACCTGCGCCGACAATCATAATAACCGAAGTGATACCGATGATGATACCTAGCATTGTAAGAAGGGAACGCATCCAGTTGGCTCTTATACACTTTACAGCGATTTTTAAGCTTTCTGTAATATTCACTGCTACTACCTCTTACTTAACTTTAATCTTAAAGGTATCCTCTTTATAATTCGATGACGGAATCGCAATAATCCTGTCGCCGACTTTAAGTCCCGACTTAATCTCATATTCGGTATCGGAAATTGCGCCCGTTTCAATCTGGGTCTTTGTTGCAGTGCCTTCCTCCTCGTCATAGAGATAAACGAAGGTGCCCTCTTTTTCAAGAACGATTGACTCAATAGGAACTGTCGGCACGCCGTCAAAAGAGCCTGTGTTAATCTCAACATCCGCGTCAAAGCCCGGTATTATATTTGCGTCAGTATTGAAAATAGCAACCTTACACTCAACGCCTGCGCCCTGTGCGGTAAGGCTCGAAAGTCCGCTGATGCCTACTGCGCCGCCAACATTGTCAAGAATTGAGGACTGATTACCGCCTGTTGCCGTAGGAGCAATTGAAAGTACCTCGCCCTCATACTGACCGTATGCGGTTGTAATCTTCGCTGACATACCTTTTCTTACCTTGTGAACATCATATTCGCTAAGGCTTACGGTAGCCGTCATACTGTTAAGATTTTCAAGCGTGATACCCGAAGAAATAGCGGAGGTCTGTGAATTCGGCGTAATATCAACGGCTGTGATTGTGCCGTCAAACGCCGCCGTCCAGCCAGCCTGCATTTCAGCTCTTGTGTCTTTAAGAGTATCAAGCGCCGACTTTGTTGTATCAAGCGCAGCCTTCTGTGAGTTAAGAAGCGTTGTGTTTGACTGTGCCTTATATACTGCGCGCTCAGCCTCAAGTGCGGCAAGCTGTACCTGCGCCGAGGTCAGTGCGACATTCTGTGAATTTGCGAAGCCGTAGCCGAGAGCCTCAAAATCAACCTGAGCAACAGCAGCCTCAATCATATCGACAGCCGTGCCGCTGTCAACAAGAAGCTCCGCGCTGTCAATCATACCGCTTACAATTGCGGCCGCAATTTCATCGCCGACCATATGAGCAATAACCTCGCTGTTAAGCTCGCCGCTTGCTGCTGCATCAGCGATTGTGTCAGCGATAATCTCTGTCATGGTTGCAAGCGTTGTAACGCTGTCGGTAAGCTGAACAAGTGTTTCCGTAAGCTGTGCGAGCGCCTCGGTCATAGTCCTCGGTACCGCTCTTGTTGAATGCTCTGTTGTAGACCTCTGAGTCCTTGTACCCGTTGTATGAGTGGTTGACTCAGTTGTTGTTCTCTTGGTTGTCGACCTTGATGTAGGCGCCTTGGTTGTACCCGAAGGGACATAGGGCTCGCCGTTTTCAAGCTCATAAACAAGGTCCTCAAGCTTCTCTATCTGCGGGTCAAGCTCATTCATCATTACCTTTGCATTCTCAACATTTTCCTTAGTTGCATTATATGAATTAAGGGAATTATTATACGAGGTCTGCAGTGATGAAATCTGACCGTCGAGAGAGGAAGCGTCAAAGGTTGCAAGAAGGTCGCCTTCTTTAACCTCGTCGCCTACCTCGACATATACATCCTTAACGGTTGCAACTGTGCCGACCTTATAATCCTTAACGGCACCCGAGGTTACATCGCCAGTGAGAGAAACATTCTCACTGATAGAGCCTGATGTGATGGTATAAAGCTCAACACTCTCATCCTTGCTCGCCTTAACTGCGGCTGCAACACCGCCGCCTGCAATCGCCAGTGCAAGGACTATGCAGATAGGAATTATAAATCTTTTTTTACTTTTTCTTACAGTAGCCATAAAATTAACCCCTGTCATTAATATATTATAAATAAATTAAGATAATTTTAGTATAATTCCAAATTGTATAGTTGTCAATAACAATTTGTAAAGCGTACGATAAACGACTTATTTGAGCGCATTAAGCGCTTTTCTGCCGATATCCTTTCTGTAATGAGCGCCGTCAAAGCTTATCTGCGAAACGCCGCCGTACGCCTTTTCAAGCGCAGACTCAAGATTATCGCCGAGGGCTGTAACTCCAAGCACTCTTCCGCCCGAGGTAAGAAGCTTACCATCCTTTACGGCGGTACCTGCATGGTAGACGGTTACGCCGTCAAGCTGACCGTTACAAAGTCCGTTAATTTCAATACCCTTCGGATATGATTTGGGGTAGCCGCCCGAAGCCATAATAACGCAGGCGCAGGAATCATTGCTCCACTCGATATCAAGCTGCGAAAGCGTTTCATTATTAATCGCCTCAAAGATATCCATAATATCCGTTTTAAGCCTCGGCAGTACGACCTGTGTTTCAGGGTCGCCGAAACGGCAGTTGTACTCAATCACCTTCGGTCCCTTGGGAGTAAGCATAAGTCCGAAATAAAGGCATCCCTTAAACGCTCTGCCCTCGCTGTTCATTGCATTTATTGTAGGTATAAAGATTTTCTCCATACACTCCTGTGCAATCTCATCGGTATAATAAGGGTTCGGAGAAACGGTACCCATACCTCCCGTGTTAAGTCCCTTATCGCCGTCAAGAGCTCTCTTGTGGTCCATTGAGGAAACCATCGGACGAACGCATTTACCGTCCGTAAAAGCAAGAACTGAAACCTCGGGTCCTGTTAAGAACTCCTCGACAACAACATTGTTGCCCGAGGCGCCGAAAATTTTGTCCTCCATAATTTCCTTAACGCCTGCCTCAGCCTCCTCAAGAGTTTCGGGGATGATTACACCCTTGCCGAGCGCAAGACCATCAGCCTTGATAACTGCGGGAAATTCATTTTTTTCTTTTAAATAAGTTATAACATCGGCAGGATTGTCAAAGACCTTATACTCGGCTGTCGGTATACCGTATTTAAGCATAAGATTCTTTGAAAATACCTTTGAGCCCTCGATAATTGCAGCCGCCGCATTCGGTCCGAAGGTCTTAAAGCCTTCCTTGTTGAGCGCGTCGACCATACCCATTACAAGCGGGTCGTCAGGCGCAACCACAACGAAGTCAGCCTTGATTTCCTTAGCAAGCTTAACAACTCCGTCAATATCGGTTGCCGATACATTATAGCAATCCGCATCGTAGGAAATGCCGCCGTTACCCGGACAGCAGGCGATGCTGTCAACCTTATCCGATTCCTTGATTTTTCTTATAAGCGCGTGCTCGCGTCCGCCGCCGCCGACTACCAATACCTTCATCGCTCTCTCCTCAGTTATTCTTGTTGATAATTCTTGTTTCCTCAGCGCCTGTTTCAAGATTTATGAAACGGGTGAAAAGCGAAACCTTATTGTCCTCATTAAGATTTGTCCATACCATTTCTGTGAACTCGTCAATTGTACCGTCAATCTCAACAGGAGTTGGCTCCCCTTCAAAAGACGGAATGGGATTGCCGTCGCACTTATAGGTATGAAGGAAGTGGCCGATACCTGCGTGCGCAGGGTATTCATAAAAATATCTCACACACTCGGGCATACCCATATTTGATTTAAGTATAGCGAGATTATAATCGCCGTTCGGCTTAACAACACCTGAAATTCTCGGCGTATAATTAGGCGCGTCGTCCTCATATTCGCGGGTTAAAAGAGCGTGGCGATAGCATTTGCCCTGCTTCATAAAATCGTAAATAGTATCGGTCTGGTCGCCGTTTGTTACAATCGTCTTACCGTCCAGCTTAAGCACGGGATTGTAAATTATGAGATGCGCATCTTCCATTTTTGACTCGTCATAAGCCTTTGTACGAATACCGCCCCTGTCATTCTCCTCGAAAATCCTGTTACGGCTATTAACGCTCCTGCCCATAATGAAATAGGCGATAACGGCGTTTTTACCGTCCTTTGATTTACCGAGGACAATTCCTCTGCCGGGATATGAATTTGTGTTAAGCTCGGTTGCAAGTGAATTGATTTTCATAATTATCTCCTATATAATCTCAGTTTTATTTCCGTTAATTTTAATTCTGCCCTCGCAGAAAAGTGAAACAGCCTTAGGCAGAATCTCCCACTCAGCCTGCCGCATAACACGGTACTGAAGGATATCCTCGTTATCGTTTTGCTCAACATCAACGGCTTTCTGAAGAATAATAGCGCCGCCGTCGGTGATTTCGTTTACAAAATGAGCTGTTGCGCCCGTAACCTTCACTCCGCTTTCAAGCACGGCGGTATGCACCCTTTTACCGTAAAAGCCATCGCCGCAGAAAAGAGGAATAAGGCTCGGATGGATATTGATTATCCTGTTTCTGTACTGAGAGATAAGCTCCTCGCCGAGAATCGACAGAAAGCCTGCAAGGACGATAAGTCCTATATCCCTGCCTTCAAGCACATCAAGGATTGCCCTGTCATAAGCCTCCTTGCTGTCATACTGCTTTCTGTTTACCACTGCGGTTTCAATACCCGCTTTTTTCGCTCTTTCAAGAGCATAGGCGTTTTCATTCGAGGCAAGAACGAAGGTGATTTTTCCGTTTTTAATCTCTCCCCTGTCCTGCGCGTCAATAAGCGCCTGAAGGTTTGTGCCTCCGCCGGAAACAAATACAGCTATGTTCAGCATAATTCCACGCCCTTTTCGCCTGCCTTAATCTCGCCGATAATCCTTGCTTTTTCGCCGTTTTGCTCAAGAATTCTTACAGCCCCGTCAGCCTTGCCGCTGTCAACCGCGATAACAAGTCCCGTACCCATATTAAAGGTGTTGTACATATCATGCTCCGAGATATTGCCTGTTTTCTGAATGAGGTCAAATATCGGTTTCTTAAAGCATTTATCCTTTTCTATAACAGCCTTGAAGCCGTCTTTAAGCATCCTCGGCACATTCTCATAAAAACCGCCGCCTGTGATGTGGCTTATTGCGTTGACCTCAACGCTGTCCATAAGCGCAAGAAGGGGCTTTACATAAATCCTTGTTGGCGTAATAAGCTCCTCGCCGAGAGTTTTGCCAAGCTCGTCGTAATACACCTTAATTGTGTCGGCATTAATATCAAACACTTTTCTGATGAGTGAGAAGCCGTTTGAATGAATACCCGAGGAAGCGACGCCGATAAGTGCGTTACCCTCTGCAAGCTTTTCGCCCGATACAAGCCTGTCCTTCTCGCCGATGCCTACCGTGAAGCCGGCAAGGTCATATTCCTCCTCAGGCATAAGCCCCGGATGCTCGGCAGTCTCGCCGCCGACAAGCGCACAGCCCGACTGCACGCAGCCCTCGGCAACGCCCGAAACAATCTCCGCAATTTTCTCGGGGAAATTCTTACCGCAGGCGATATAGTCAAGGAAGAAGAGCGGCTTTGCGCCCGAGCAGGCAACATCATTTACGCACATTGCAACGCAGTCGATACCCACCGTGTCGTGCTTGTCCATAAGATAGGCAAGCTTAATTTTTGTACCTACGCCGTCGGTACCCGAAACGAGAACGGGATTTTTATAATCGGCAAGAGGAAGCTCAAACATACCGCCGAAACCGCCGATACCGCCGAGAACGCCCGGTATGCTTGTTCTCTTAACCGACTCCTTGATAAGCTCAACAGACCTGTAACCTGCGGTTACATCAACGCCTGCTGCAGCATAGCTTTCACTGAAACTTTTTTCCATAGCTTTAATCCTTTCAGCTTTAATTAATTATATTTCTTTAAGCTTTTCCTGAAGGGCCTTGTCCTTCTGCCTTACCTGCTCCGCCATATCCTCACGCATCTTAACAAGCTTCTGCATAAGCTCGTCATCGCCTACCGCAAGTATTTCGGCTGCTAAAAGCGCAGCATTCTTAGCGGCGTTTACGCCGACAGTTGCGACGGGGATACCCGGCGGCATCATAACAGTTGCGAGCATTGCGTCCATACCGTCAAGCACCTTCGCGCTGCAGGGAATACCTATTACGGGGAGAGTTGTTGAAGCTGCAAGCACTCCGCCGAGATGTGCCGCCATACCTGCCGCCGCAATAATGACGCCGAAGCCGTTATCAATCGCACTTGCGGAAAAGGCGTGAGCCTCCTCAGGCGTACGGTGAGCGCTCATAACCCTGACCTCTGTTTCAATTCCAAGCTCCTTAAGCTGTTTGATAGCCGGTGTAACGATTGGTAAATCGCTGTCCGAGCCCATAATAATTGCAACCTTTTTCATACTGCACTCCTTTTATTTTATTAATCTATTTAATTATATATAAAAGCAAGGCTATTTTCAATATAGAAAATAGCCAACTTTAATTCTCAATTATAAACACTTTCGGTTATTTTTCCACAAGCGGAAAAGTCCGAAATATTAAAATCCTCCCAAAGCGCCCTGCCCCCGTTATCAAGAACAGCGTAGTCCTTGGCATTGATATAGCCGTCCCTGCAGTAATCAAAATTAAGGAGTGTTACTGTACCGATGTCAGCCTTTCTGTGCAAATCAGGGGTATAGACGAGAGTTCTGTCAACGGATGAAGGCGTATGAATACACGCACTGCTTCCAAGCGGAATGAAGGCGCAAAATGCACCCTGAAAGTCAGTATGAGCAAGACTTACTCCCTCGCATACAATACCCGCATTCACCACCGCCGCATCGGCTGCAACGCTGTTCTCCGATTTAAGATTAATTACCTTACCCGTAACAAGAGCGGTATTATACGGAAGAAGAGTAACATCGAAAACGCCCTGCGAATGAACGGAATTAACAGAATAAACATATTCCTCACCTGCGGCAAGGTCGGCTGTTACAAGAAAGTTCAAATCCATACCGGATATATCCGCACATTCCGCAATTACAGTACCTTCGCTGTCCTTCAAAACGCAGTCAACATCCACCGCTCCCGTGGAGAAAAGGTCGTATTTTCCGTCATTTTCAGGCGTGAAGGTGAAAGTCATAACATCCTCAAGTGTTGAGCTTAAATACTCGCGCTGTGCCGTATCTCCGACAGAGAGAGCCATATTATTTATAAGCTCAAAGCTGAGATTATTCCCGACCGCATAATCGTAGGCAGGAGAATCCCTGAAAACCGACAGGGTCATATTTGTATTTACCGAGCCTGCCGACGCCCTGCTATAACCCACGCTGTAATTTGAAAGTCTGACATTTCTCGGCAGCGTAAGCGCTGTAAGCTCGGGGCAGTTTAAAAAGCATTTCAGACCGAGGGATACCGTCATATTTGTTTTCTCAAAAGCAACCGAGGATAGCGCGCGGCAGCTCTCAAACGCTGAATTTGAGATGCTTTTTACGGATGAGGGAATTGTAAGAGAACTGATATTTCTCGTGCCGTAAAAGGCATAACTGTCAACATTTGTAACGCCCTGCGGGATATCGAAAGAGCTGAGCCCGTTAGTGCCTGCAAAGGAATACGAACGAAGCCTTGTCAGCGTATCGGGAAGAACAATCTCGGACGCACTGACATAGTAAAAGGCATATGCGCCTATCACCGTTATGCCGTTGCCAACAACAACTTTTTCAATATCGCCGCTGCTTCTGAAATAATACCACGGCTGCGCATTTGAAGCAGTACCCGAATTTGCAAGGTCGGGCATAGCTCCCTCTCCGCTGATAGTCAGTGTCTTAGTGTCGGAATCATATGAATAATAGGTATCGCTGTCGTAGAGCCTTGTAAGCGGTATGCTCTCCTGCTCGTCCCCGAACGCCTCAAAAGAAAAAAAGACAGAAAGCAATACAACAAAAACCGTTAAAACAGATAACAGCTTTTTCATTGTATCACCTCCTGTACAGATAGCTGCAAGGGCTGCCCTCTCGGGCAGCCCGCTATTAACAATTTAGATTGCTTTAAGAAGTGCGGGAAGCTTGGCGATTGTTGCGCCGAGTCTCCAGAAAATCTTGTTGAAGCCCACAAAGCTTGACTGGTCGTCGTTGAGCATCATAAGAAGTCCCTCAGCCTGTGCAGGTGAGAATGCACCCATACTCATTGCAATGAAGTTACGGATAGGAATCTGAGTCGCCATAGCGGCAAGCATCTTGCCGTCGCCGTTTTCGGCAGAGCCCATACCTCCCATAATCTTCTCAATAAGTCTGCAGAGCCTGCCGCCCCACTTTGTATGCCTTGCGTCATTAAGACAGCTATACTTATCAATTCTCTTGTTAACATCAATTTCAGGGCTCGGAAGCTCGCCGTAAACGCCTGCGAAATCCTCCCTTGTGATATTTGCAACATTGTTGTAATAATTAGGTGAAACAGCCCTGTAATCAGGTACGGCTGCGTCAACCGTTGACTCAACATTAACTGTTGCGGTAAGCCTGATATCCCTTGATGAAGCACCGATGAGAATATCAAAGTCGCCTGACTCAACATGCCAGTCGTTTATATTTACATTGTAGTAAGCAAAAGCTCTCTTGCCGAGAGTAAAGGAAACCTCCTTCTCCTCGCCTGCTTTAAGGAATACCTTGTCAAATGCGCGAAGCTCCTTGACAGGACGGTAAATTGTTGACTCCTTATCGGAAACATAAAGCTGTACAACCTCAGCACCGTCAACTGTGCCTGTATTTTTAAGCTTAAAGCTAACCGTTACGCTGTCGGTGTCCTTAATCTTATCGGCAGATACCTTTATATCGCTGTACTCAAATGTTGTATATGAAAGTCCGTAGCCAAACGGGAATACAACCTCCTTGCCGGCTGCGTCGTAATATCTGTAACCGATATAAACGGACTCCCTGTGCTCGGAGGTAACAGGTCCGCCCGGATAATAACCGTAGGTCGGGTTATCCTCAAATGCGACGGGATAAGTCTCGGAGGTTTTACCCGAAGGGTTAACTGCGCCCGTAAGAATTCTTGCAACTGCGATACCCGTTGCCTGTCCGCCGAGACCTGAGTTAAGAAGGCCCTTAACCTTTGAAAGCCACGGCATAAGAACAACCGAGCCGCCTGCGAGAACAACCACCGTATTCGGATTAGCCTCTGCGACCTTTTCGATAAGAGCGTTATGAGAAGCGGGCATATTTATATTCTCTCTGTCATAACCCTCGCCCTCGAATTCCTCGGTAAGACCTGCGAATACGATTGCAACATCAGCCTGCTGTGCAGCGGCTGCAGCGTCGGCAAACATTGTTTCGTTAATCTCATCCTTGCTCTTTTCATAGCCCTGAGCGTAGATGATATCAACGCCTGCTTTTTCAAGCTCCGAATAAGCGTCAGTAATCTTTGTACAGTTGATAACCGATGAGCCTGCGCCCTGATAACGGGGCGACTTAGCCATCTCACCGATAACGGCAACCTTCTGTCCTGCCTTAAGAGGAAGAATATTTCCGTCATTTTTAAGAAGCTGCATTGAAGCCTCGGCAATCTCAGCGGCAATCTGATGATGAGCCTCCTGGTCAAAGGTATATGTACCCTCAAGAGCAGGCTTTGACTTAACGATAAGGTCAACTACCGCGTCAATTCTCTCGTCAAGAACAGCCTCGTCAAGCTCGCCGTTTTTAACTGCCTCAACAATAAGCTTTGTATTAAGCGTACCCGATGAAGGCATTTCGAGGTCAGTACCGTTCTGAAGTCCGGGAATTCTGTCAACAGATGCGCCCCAGTCAGTAACGAAAAGACCTTCAAAGCCCCACTCATCTCTTGCAATCTCGTTCTGGAGATGTCCGTTTTCAGATGCGTATACGCCGTTAATTCTGTTATATGAATTCATAATCGTCCACGGCTGAGCTTCCTTAACGGCAATCTCAAACGCAGGAAGATATGTTTCGCGAAGTGTTCTCTCGTCAACAATCTCATCAAGCACCATACGGAAGCCCTCCTGCGAGTTAACCGCAAAATGCTTGAGCGATGTACCAACGCCCTTTGACTGAACGCCGTTGATTATAGCGGCAGCGCACTTACCTGCAAGAAGCGGGTCCTCCGAGAAGTACTCGAAATTACGGCCGCATACGGGTGAACGCTTGATATTGGTACCGGGTCCGAGAATTGTAGAAACCTTCTCTTTAAGACATTCCTGACCCATAGCCTCGCCTGCCTTCACAAGAAGGTCCGGGTCCCAAGAACAGCTTGAGGTACAAGCCGGCGGGAAGCAGGTAGCAGGTACTGAATTGCCGAGGCCTATTGCTGATTTCGACTTCTCAGCTCCTTCAGGCTCAACATAATCCTTACCCTTCTGCTTACGAAGGCCGTGAGGACCGTCGGTAATCATAATCTTGGGAAGTCCGAGCTCGGGCGCTTCCTCAAGATGCCAGTAATCATAACCGGAAGCGAAGGCAGCCTTCTGCTCCAAGGTCATCTTTTTGATAATTTCCGGATGTTTCATCATACCCCTCCAAAATAAAAATATATTTAACAATACAATTATACTATAAAAATATTATTATATCAACAATTATTTTTGTTTAAATTTACTAAATAACAAATGATTTTACGCAAAAACGACCATTAACAAAAAATGTACAATCGGGACAATTCCCGATTGTACATTCTCATAATATTATTCGATTACTCTTTATTTAATGTGTTATTCATCCTCTTTGACTGTAAGAATACAGGAAATATTCA
This sequence comes from Oscillospiraceae bacterium, assembly GCA_902791235.1. Classification (GTDB taxonomy): domain Bacteria; phylum Bacillota; class Clostridia; order Oscillospirales; family Acutalibacteraceae; genus Eubacterium_R. The sequence goes on along the minus strand of CADAUV010000018.1, from coordinate 11,911 downwards.
CCGCGTACAAAACGGTATAAATAACGAAAGCGGCAATTATCCAAGGTCTGTCCGCACGCAGAGGCGTCTGCACTGCGCCGTATATGCCAAAGCCGAGAATTATCACGGGCACCGCCATAAACACACCTGCAAAGTTTTCCATTATCTCAAGCGGCGTATACGGCACATCCGTTACAAGATAGGTCGTTACTGCGGCAATAAGCGTAATAATAAGCGCAACGCTCATAAAATCAACAAGCATCCTCTGTACCGACGACATCTCTTGAGTAAACGGGAGAATTGAAGTTATCTTCTCCCCTGAAATCAGCTTATAATCAACAATTACGCCTGCGACAGTGTTAATAAAATTAACAACTGCGAGCAGGATAATCGCACATCTTTTACCCATACTCATACTTCCATATACTCCTTTAGCTCGCGCAGAAAAGCATCCATTTCCTCATCCGTGCCGATAGTAATTCGCACATAATTATCAATCCTCGGCAGATTGAAATAGCGGATATAAACCTTCCTTGTTTTAAGATATTCAAACATATCCTTGACTCTCATATCGTCTTTAGTGGCAAAGATGAAATTCGCCTGTGAGTCAAGAACGGTAAAGCCGAGAGCGCGCATTTCCTGCGTAACCCTTTGCCTTGTATTAATAATCTTATTACAGCACTCAGTAAAATATTCGCGGTCAAGTATGCTCGCCCTGCCTGCCTCAACAGAAAGCGAATCAACGGTATATGAATTATACGAATTCTTAACTGCTTCAAGCACGCCGATAAGAGTTTCAGAGCCTATTGCAAAGCCGATACGAAGACCTGCAAGCGAGCGCGATTTTGAAAATGTACCCGTAACAAGGAGATTTTCATAAGTACCGATAAGCGGCGCGCTTGTAACTCCGCCGAAATCATTATATGCCTCGTCAATGATAACTACGCTGTCGGGGTTTAAATCCATCAGCCTTTTTACGAAATCAGGACCCTCGCCGAGAGAGGTTGGAGCATTGGGATTAGGAATAACAACGCCGCCGTTTTTCTCAGCGTAATCCTCAACATTAATCCTGAAATCCTCACCGACGGGATAAGTCTTATACGGTATATTAAAAAGGTCGCACCATACGGGATAAAAGCTGTATGTAAGGTCGGGATAAACGATTGGCAAATCGCTGTTAAACAGCGCCTGAAACGCCACTGCAAGCACATCGTCAGAGCCGTTGCCGACAAAAACATTTGACGCCTTTACGCCGTAAAAGTCCGCAATTGCTTCTTTAAGCGGCATAGCGTCAGCCTTAGGATAAAAGCGAAGGTTATCGGTATCAAACGCCCTGATGACCTCGACAGCCTTTGGCGACGGCGGATAGGGATTTTCATTGGCGTTAAGCTTGATAATGTTCTTATCCTTGCTCTGCTCGCCCGGTACATACGGCTTTATTTTTCTTAAATTATTTTTCCAACTCTGTTCCATAGTTTTTACCTCAAAAGTCATTTTATCACAGTAAAGCGCTTTTATCAACAATAATTTAAAAGACCTGTTTTTTGTACTTGTATTTGCAATCAAATATAATATGATATATAATTTATATGAGGTGATATTATGCTTACAGAAATTTTATCCGTTATATCCGTAATACTGTTAACAGGCGTACTTATACTCCTTGTCGTGCTGATAAAAAGACCGACTGCCACCGGAGACGGCGGAGATATGCGTATGCTTTCCGACCAGATACACAGAGAGGTAGGCGGCGTTGAGAGCAAGATGAACGAGCTTACGAATAAGAACTACGAGCAGCAAATTGCGCTTATAAACACACTTAACGAGAACAGCGAAAAGCAGACGCAGGCTGTTTCAAAAGCAATAAACGATATGCAGACGAGCAATGAAAAAAAGCTTGACCAGATGCGCTCGACAGTTGACGAAAAGCTGACGGACACGCTTGACAAGAGGCTTAATGCCTCCTTTGAAACGGTGTCAAAGCAACTTGAGAATGTGTATAAAAGTCTTGGCGATATGCAGAGAATGTCGGCTGATGTAACATCAAGCGTATCGGGTCTTAACCGAATTCTCACAAATGTCAAGGCAAGGGGTACATGGGCTGAGGTACAGCTTAAAAACATCCTTGACCAGACTATTCCCGGAATGTACGAGGAAAATGTGCAGACGAACAAGAGCCACAACGGCAGGGTCGAATTCGCTATAAAAATTCCCGACACCGACAGCGGCGCGTTTACATATCTTCCGCTTGACTCAAAATTCCCTATCGAAGACTATGCAAGACTTACGGCGGCTGCCGACGCGGGCAATGCCGAGGGCATGGAGGCTGCGAGAAAGGCGCTCGAGGCGAGGGTCAGGGACGAGGGAAAGATGATAAAGAAATACATAAGCCTGCCCGATACAACGCCGTTTGCAATAATGTACCTTGCGACAGAGGGGCTTTATGCCGAAATCGTTTCCTCGCGTTCAGGACTTGCCGAAAGGCTCCAGCAGGACGGAATACTCATAGCAGGTCCTTCAACAATAACCGCGCTTCTCAATTCGCTTGCAATGGGCTTTCGCACCCTCGCTATTAACCAGAAGGCAAACGAGGTATGGAAAATTCTCGGCGTCGCAAAGGGTCAGTATGAGAAATTTGCAAAGCAGCTTGAAACCGCAAAAAATAGAATCAAATCGGCGGGCGAAGCGCTCGACGAGGCAGACAAGAGGAATAATATCATTCAGAAAAGGCTTAAAAATATTGAAACCCTCGATGACACCGAGGGTATGCTTGAGGAATAAATCTAATTAAACAAACATCAAAGACTGACGGAGAACACAAACTCTGTCAGTCTTTTTCTTTTCTACTATGATAAGACTTTGTATTAAAATCCGTCTGACAAAAGAGCAGATTTATTCGTAAATGCCATTGCTGAGAAAGCTGTCTTAATTGACAGAAATTTTCCGCAAAACATATACGGGTACAAAGTAAAAACTCCCTGAGGAAACTCAGGGAGTTTTGTCATTTTATTATTCTGCTGAAGGAGCGTAGTATTCAACAAGTCTTGCGAGCTTATTGTACTTCTCGATTGAGTTATCAGCAGCGATAGCAAAGAGCTGTTCTGCCTTGCCCGGGAAGCTTCTCTTAAGAGCTGAATATCTTGTTTCACCCTCAATGAACTCAACATAGTCAGCTGAAGGAGCTTTGCTGTCAAGTGAGAACGGATTCTTGCCCTCTGCGATAAGAGCAGGATTGTATCTGAAGAGGTTCCAGTAACCTGCTGCAACAGCCTTCTTCTGCTCGATCTGGTTAAACGGCATCTTGATACCATGGTTGATACAAGGTGCATAGCAGATAACGATTGAAGGTCCGTGGTAAGCAGCTGCCTCCTGGAATGCCTTTAAGCACTGGTTGTAGTCAGCGCCCATAGCAACCTGAGCAACATATACATAACCGTAGGACATTGCAATCTGAGCAAGGTCCTTCTTCTTAACTACCTTACCTGATGCAGCAAACTTAGCAACTGCGCCGGTAGGTGTAGCCTTTGAAGCCTGACCGCCTGTGTTTGAGTAAACCTCAGTATCGAATACTACGATGTTAACATCCTCGTTAGAAGCGATTACATGGTCAAGACCGCCGAAACCGATATCGTAAGCCCAACCGTCGCCGCCGAAGATGAACTGATACTTCTTGCCTGCATAGTCTGCGTCCTTAAGGAAGTCAGCAGCAGCCTTTGCAGCGTCGCCGTCAAGATTTGCATTCTTAACTGCAGCGATAAGAGCCTGTGCAGGAGCCTCGTTAGCCTTCGGGTCATCGTAGGTTGCAAGCCAAGCGTCAGCCTCTGTTATACCTGCCTTTGAAAGAACATCAGCGTCGCAAGCAAGTCTCTCACGAATCTGCTTCTGAGCAAGCATCATACCGTAACCGAACTCAGCGTTATCCTCAAAGAGTGAGTTAGACCAAGCAGGACCATGACCGTTCTTGTCAACTGTGTAAGGTGTTGAAGGTGCCGAGCCGCCCCAGATTGACGAACAGCCTGTTGCGTTAGCAATATACATCTTGTCGCCGTAAAGCTGAGTAACAAGCTTTGCATAAGGTGTCTCACCGCAGCCTGCGCAAGCGCCTGAGAACTCGAGGTAAGGCTTCTTATACTGAACGCCGATAAGCGTATCCTTAGCAACATTCTCCTTAACAGGTGTGTCAACAAGTGCGTCAAATACCTTCTGACCGTCAAGCTGTGAAGCAATAGGCTTCATTGTAAGCGACTTTGTAGGACATACATTTGCACAAGAGCCGCAGCCTGTACAGTCAAGTGTTGAAATAATAAGTGAATACTTAAGGCCTGAATCCTTAGGTACCTTAAGGTCAACTGTCTTTGTATCAGCAGGTGCTGCTGCAACCTCGTCTGCTGTTAATGCAACAGGACGGATTACTGCGTGAGGACATACCATTGAACATCTGTTACACTGAGCGCACTTTGAAGCGTCCCACTCAGGAACAGTGATAGCAATACCTCTCTTCTCGAATGCAGCAGAGCCCTGAGGATATACGCCGTCAGCCGAATCTACGAATGCAGAAACGGGGAGGTCGTCGCCGTGAAGTCTGCCAACCGGCTCAAGAATATTCTTAACAAATGACTTCATCTCAGCTCTGTCAGTGTCAACCTCAAGCTCCTTAGCGTCGTCAACTGCTGTCTTCCATGATTCAGGAACATCAATCTTAACAACTTCCTTAGAGCCTCTGTCGATACCGTTGCAGTTAGCGTTAACGATAGCCTCGCCCTTCTTTGAGAACTTAGCAACAACCTTTTCCTTCATATAGCCGATTGCCTCGTCAACAGGAAGAATACCGCTGATGGTGAAGAATGCGGACTGAAGAATTGTTGAAGCTCTGCCGGGAAGACCAACCTCTTCTGCAATCTTGATACCGTTGATTGTGTAGAAGTTGATATTGTTCTCAGCAATGTATCTCTTCATCTTAGCAGGAAGCTCCTTATCAAGCTCCTCAGGAGACCAGATACAGTTGAGAAGGAAAGTACCGCCCGGAAGAAGGTCCTCTACCATATCATACTTTGTTACATAAGAAGGATTATGGCAAGCTACGAAATTAGCCTTATTGATAAGATATGTTGATGTAATCGGTGATGAGCCGAAACGAAGGTGAGATACGGTGATACCGCCCGACTTCTTCGAGTCATAGAAGAAGTAACCCTGTGCATACATATCTGTATGATCACCGATAATCTTGATAGAGTCCTTATTTGCGCCGACTGTACCGTCAGAGCCGAGACCCCAGAACTTACAAGAGGTTGTACCTGCAGGTGTTGTGTCAGGTGTTTCGGTAATCTCAAGTGAAAGATTTGTTACATCGTCGTTGATTGAAAGAACGAAAGGAGACTTCGGCTCAGGCGCGTTCATATTAGCATAAACTGCGATAATATGAGCAGGAAGTGTATCCTTTGAACCAAGACCGTAACGACCGCCGTATACGGGAACTGCATCAAACTTAGAGCCCTTGAGTGCTGTAACAACATCAAGATAGAGAGGCTCACCGAGTGAACCGGGCTCCTTAGTTCTGTCAATTACGGAGATTGACTTAACAGTCTCAGGAATTGCATTGATAAGATGAGCTGCTGAGAAAGGTCTGTAAAGATGTACGCATACCATACCAACCTTTTCGCCTCTTGCGTTGAGGAAGTCAACAGTCTCCTTGATTGTATCACATACAGAACCCATAGCAACAATTACTCTGTCAGCATCGGCTGCGCCGTAGTAATTGAAGAGCTTATAGTCTGTACCTATCATCTCGTTAACCTTGTTCATATACATCTCTGTTGTAGCAACAGCGTCATTGTAATACTTGTTACAAGCCTCTCTGTGCTGCATAAAGATGTCTGAGTTCTCGGCAGAACCGCGAAGAACGGGATGCTCAGGATTAAGAGCTCTTGCACGGAAGTCAGCGATATCCTTTTCATCAACTAACTTTCTGAGGTCCTCATAATCCCACACTTCAATCTTCTGTACCTCGTGTGAAGTACGGAAACCGTCGAAGAAGTGAAGGAAAGGAACATGGCTCTTTAATGTAGCGAGGTGCGCTACACCGCCGAGGTCCATAACCTCCTGTACATTAGCAGAGCACAACATTGCATAACCTGTCTGACGGCACGCCATAACATCGGAATGGTCGCCGAAGATATTAAGTGCGTGTGATGATACGCAACGAGCTGATACATGAATAACGCTCGGAAGAAGCTCACCTGCAATCTTATACATATTAGGAATCATAAGTAAAAGACCCTGTGAAGCTGTGTAGGTCGTTGTAAGAGCACCTGCTGAAAGCGAGCCGTGTACTGCACCTGCAGCACCTGCCTCAGACTCAAGCTCGGCAACCTTAACGGTCTGACCTAAAAGGTTCTTCACGCCCTTTGCAGCCATAGCGTCAGTTTCCTCTGCCATGGGTGAAGAAGGAGTGATAGGATAGATAGCAGCAACTTCTGTGAAAGCATAGCTTACATGAGCAGCAGCGCTGTTACCGTCCATGGTTTTCTTTTTTCTTGCCATTTGGTATTTCCTCCTAAAATAATTTATAAATTAAAACCATATTAATGAAGCAAAACAGAATAGTTCCACTTAATCTTTTACATTATAACACTATGCTATATCAAATTCAACAAAAATTTTATAAAAGTTAATAATGTTAATTAATATAAAAAAGAAAACGGACTGCCTGCCGCGGCAATCCGTTATACGCTTATTGATTATATACCACATTTTCACTGCCGAGAGTCGCTCTTAAATCCGCAAGAAGCTTCCCGCTTACGGCAACATATGAGGACTGTGGCTGCAAGGCATATTTACCCTTATCTGCAAAATAGAGATAAAGCGGTACGCTTCCCTTGTTTTTACCTGTTATATCAAGTGCGGCGCGCACCTTTTCATCCTTGCTGCTTTCAAAGCGCAGGAAAAGACCCGTGCGCTTTTTCTTTTTCGTCTGAGCCCTTGCAAGGTCGTCGGCAGTCGGCGGTGGCGTTATAGCGCCCGCTAAAATCTTAGCCTCCTTCTCCTCCTCTAACGAAAGATTACCCGTAACGGCAATGACGCTGCCCGAGTAAAGCATATTATTATACTGCTCATAGGCTTTAGGGAACACAACAATTTCAAGCGAGCCGTAAAGGTCCTCAACTGTAACAAACGCCATTGTTGCGTTATTATTCCTCGTCTGCTTTGTGGTTACTCTCGTGATTATCACACAAAGCTTTACGCTGTCCCTGTCCTTATACTTTGACATCTCCTCCCTGCCCGCTTCAAGAAGCTCAATCGTTGTGCAAAAGCCAAGCTTTGCGCAAACCTCGCTGTACTTGTCCATCGGGTGTCCCGAGAGATAAAGCCCCGTCATCTCTTTTTCCATAGCAAGAAGCTCGGCTTTAGGAAACTCGCTTACATTCGGAAGCTCAAAATCGAGCATATCGCTCTCGCCGCCTCCGAGTTCAAAGAAGCCGACCTGACCGTACTTCGTGTTCTGGCGGTACATTTCAAGATTGCTGACAAGCGCAGGAAGCGCCTGAAGCATCTGTCTTCTGTTAGCGTTAAAGCCGTCCATAGCGCCGCAGCGAATCAGGCTTTCAATCGCACGGCGGTTAAAATGACCGTCCTGAAGGCGCATACAAAAATCAGCCAAATCCTTATACGGACCGTTTTCCCTCTCCTTAACTATCTCGCCGACAAACTCCGAGCCGACATTTTTAATGCCGAGCATACCGTAGTTTATAACCCTGCCGTTTGCCGTAAAGCCCTTCATAGAGCTGTTTACATCAGGAGGGCCAAGCCTTAATCCGAGGCGTTTACACTCCGCGGTATAACGCGCAACCTTGTTTGTCTGGTCAAGCACGGAGGTCATAAGAGCCGCCATAAATTCAGCCGGATAATATGTTTTCAGATAAGCCGTTCTGTACGCCACAAGCGCATAGCAGGCGGCGTGGGATTTATTAAAGGCATACTTTGCAAAGTCCGACATCTGCTCAAAAATGGCGTCGGCGGCAGAGCCCGTGATACCGTTTTTCTCACAGCCTGCAATAAAGGTACTGCGCTCTTTTTCCATAACATCGAGCTTCTTTTTACTCATTGCACGGCGGACAATATCCGCCCTGCCGTAAGAGTATCCCGCAAGCTGACGGAACACCTGCATAACCTGCTCCTGATAGACCATACAGCCGTAGGTGTTCTCAAGTATCGGCTTTAACTGAGGCGTTATATATCTCACCTTTTCGGGATGATGTGAATTCTCAACAAAGGTGTCAATCTGCTTTGCAGGACCGGGACGGTAAAGCGAGGTCGCCGCAATCAAATCCTCAAGAGCCGTCGGCTTTAAATTCATAAGCATCTGCTTCATACCCGAGGACTCAAACTGAAATATTCCCTCGGTCTGTCCGCGTGAAAACAGCTTGTAAACCTTGGGGTCGGTTATAGATATTTTTTCAATATCAATACCTGCGGCTTTCGACGCGTCGTCAATAACCGTAAGCGTTCTCAGTCCGAGAAAGTCCATCTTGAGAAGTCCGAGCTCCTCAAGAGTTGTCATAATATACTGCGTAACGGGCACGCCGTCGTTTGTCGCAAGCGGAACATAGCTTGCAACAGGGTCGTGCGTGATTACAACGCCTGCCGCATGAGTTGAGGTATTCCTCGGCATACCCTCAACCTTTCTTGCGGTTTCAATAAGCTCGCGCACCTGCTCGTTATCCTCAATGAGTGCGGAAAGCTCCTTCGACTTGCGAACGGCGTCGTCGATTGTAATTTTAAAATCATTGGGCACAAGCTTTGCAACCGCGTCAACCGAGGCGTAGGACATACCCATAGCCCTGCCGACATCACGGATTGCCGCCCTTGTCTGAAGGGTGCCGAAGGTAACTATCTGAGCAACATGGTCAGCACCGTATTTCTGCGTAACATAGTCGATTACCTCGCCCCGTCGCTCATAGCAGAAGTCGATATCAAAATCAGGCATCGACACTCTTTCGGGATTTAAAAAGCGCTCAAAAAGCAGATTGTATTTCATCGGGTCAAGGTCGGTTATACCCATACAGTAGGCGCAGATTGAGCCTGCGCCCGAGCCCCTGCCCGGACCGACAGGTATGCCCTTGCTCTTGGCATACGATACGAAATCCGCAACAATGAGGTAGTAGTCCGTATACCCCATTTTCTCTACCGTTTCAAGCTCGTAGCTCATTCTGTCAATATAGCTCTGCGGTACATTTTCACCGTAGCGCCTTTTAAGTCCTTCCTCACAAAGCTTTTTGAAATAGGCAAAATGCTCCATATTATCGGGCGTTTCGTAATACGGAAGCTTTGTGTTACCGAATTCAAAATCAAAAGAGCAGCGTTCAGAAATACGCGCCGTGTTGTCAATAGCCTCAGGTGTGTCGGGGAAAAGAGCGCGCATCTCCTCCTCGCTTTTGAGATAGAATTCCTGTGCGTGAAACTCAAGCCCCGTATCATCGCCGATAACATGGTTTGTGGCAATACAGATTAAAACCTGCTGTATTTTAGCGTCCTCTTTATTGATATAGTGAACATCGTTTGTTGCAACGAGCGGTATACCCGTTTCCCTTGAAATACGCTTTAATCCTTCGTTTACGCTCATCTGCTCGGGCAGACCGTGATTCTGCAGCTCAAGGTAGTAATTATCCTTACCGAAAAGCTCGCCAAACCAGAGGGCGGCACGCTTGGCACCCTCATAATCCTTCTGCAGGATAAGCTGGGGTATCTCACCGGCAATACAGGCGGAAAGACAGATTAAGCCCTCGTGATTCTTTTCAAGCAAATCACGGTCAATCCTCGGTTTAAAATAAAAGCCCTCGGTATAGCCCTTTGACACCATTGATATTAAATTCTTATAGCCTGTTTCATTTTCGCAGAGAAGGATTAAGTGATTGTATTCCTTGTCAAGCACCTTATCCTTATCAAAGCGCGTGCGCGGCGCGACATAAACCTCGCAGCCGATAACGGGCTTTATCCCCTGCGCCTTACATTCCTTATAAAAATCAACAGCCCCGTACATATTACCGTGGTCGGTAATAGCAAGGGACTGCATACCAAGCTCACGCGCACGGGATACAAGCTGTTTTATCCTGCAGGCACCGTCAAGCAGGGAAAATTCAGTATGTGTGTGCAGATGTGTGAACATATAAAAACACCTATAATTCCTTTGAAATCTCAACAAGCTTTGCAAGTCTGTGGTTAACGCCCGAGCGTGAAAGTCCGCTCAGAGCCGCAAGCTCCGAAAGCGAAGCCTCGGGATTGTCAACTCTCAGCTTTGCAATACTCATCAGGTCGGGCTTGAGATAATCAAGTCCCTTTTTAGTCTTTATCTTTTCTATGGCTTCAATATGGACAAAGCTTGCTTTGACGGTTTTGTCAATATTAGCCGCCTCGCAGTTCGCCGTCCTGTTGGCTTTGTTCCTTATATTCTTTACAATTTCAACATTCATCATTTCAAACATCGAGTCGGGTGCGCCCATTATATAAAGGCAGTCCTCAATCGCCTCGCTGTCCTTGAAATAGACGATATTATAACCCTTTCGCACTGAGGTTTTCGGAGTTAAATCCTCCTCATTAAGAAGGGTAACAAGGCTTTTTGAAAGATTGAGATACGGCACCGCAAACTCAAGATGATAGTCCTTTTCGGGAGTTGAAACCGTACCGCAGGCGAGAAATGCACCTGCAAGAAAAGCCCTTGCGCAGTTGTCGCAGGCAAAAAGAGAATGATTGATTCTCAGCGGTCCTGCGCTGTCATGCCCGAAGGTTTTTAAAATTTTCTGACAGTCCGCAGGATTGTCAATGGTTACGGAAAAGCTCCTTTTTTTAGGGGAGATATTAACCGTACTGCTTACATTGCAGTACTTTTTCATAAGCTTTGCGTAAAGCTCTATAATCTCCCTCGTTTCGCTGTGAGCATAAATCTCAAACTGCGAAAAGCCCTTGCCGAAAAGGCACATTCCGTAAAACAGAGCCTTCTCACAGCAGGAGCTTTCGTATTCTGTTTTAAGTAATTCCTTTTTAACCTGCTGTGAAAATGTCATTATCTTCTATCAATATCCCTGTGATTAATAGTTACATTATCCCATTTTTCGTCAAAATGCTTTTTAAGCGCCTCTGCGATTGCGACGCTCCTGTGATTACCGCCCGTACAGCCGACTGCAATTACAATCTGGCTCTTTCCCTCTTTAATATAAAGCGGATTAAGAAAATCGAGAAGGTCAATCATTTTTTCAAGAAGCTCGTGCGCCTCGTCGAAGGCAAAGACATAATCCCTGACCTCGGGGTCAAGTCCCGTTTTACTCCTCAGCTCCTCAACCCAGTAGGGATTCGGAAGGCACCTTACATCAATAACAAAGTCCGCCTCGCTCGGTATGCCGTGCTTAAAACCGAAGGACATACAGTGAATATTCATAATATTCTTAGAGGAGCCGAGAAGGATTTCGGAGAGCCTTTCGCGAAGCTGAGCCGTTGATAAATCCGAGGTATCAATAACATGATTTGCCGAGGCGCGAAGCGTTGAAAGAAGCTTCTTTTCATACTCGACAGCCTCCTGAATATTTCCTGCCTCTGCCGCCTGTCTTGCCCTTTCCTCCGCAGCCTCGGCCGCATCGGTCTGGTGCTTTACCGCAGCTGCCCGCTCGGCCTCGATGGAATCGCAGAGTCTCCGGCAGATATCGCTGGTCTCCCGTCTCCGGTAGGCAATCTCCGTGGAGCGGGTCCAGTAATCCTTCGCCTTCTCGCTGTCCTGTTTACCCCGGGAGGTCAGGAACAGGTTGTAGAGCACCTGCGCAAGCCGCGGCTCATACTCCTCCGGTTTTTCTCCGGCAAGAGGCATCAGAATCTGCTCTGCCTCCTTCAGCACCGCCTCGGCTCTGTCATATTCCCGGCCCGCGATGCGGATGGCGCCCAGAGATGT
>CADAUV010000017.1 GCA_902791235.1 Oscillospiraceae bacterium | reverse complement strand
GTTTTAGGCTACAACGACCCTGATGTTGACGCAGCCGCAATGAAGCAGTTAAAGCTCGGCAACTGTACCACAGCACCCTCAAAGGTTATGGTTGAATGTGCCGAAAAGCTTGTTGACACGGTTGCTTCTGCAGATTGGGCATTCTTCTGCAAAAACGGCTCAGACACAACGACACTTGCAGTTATGACGGCAAGAGCGCACACCCATAAGAGAAAAATCATCTTCTTAAAGGGCTATTATCACGGCGATTTCCAGTGGGCTCAGAAGGCTGACTATCCCGGTATTCTTCCCGAGGAGGTTGAAAACAATATCGTTGTACCGTGGTTTGACCTTGATGCTATGCAGAGGGCGTATGACGAATGTGGCGGTGATGTTGCAGGTCTTATCGCTCAGCCTTACGACCACGGTAATTTCTACGACAATGTCTGCGCTACCAAGGAACAGTGGCAGGCAGTGCGTAAGTTCTGCGACGAGCATGGAATGGTGCTTATATTTGACGATGTGCGCACGGGCTTCAGGCTCGATATAGCAGGCTCGGACCATTATTACGGAATCAAGGCTGATTTAAGCTGCTTCTGTAAAGCGCTTGCAAACGGCTATAATATGTCGGCTGTCTGCGGACAGGAGCATATGAAAAACACGGCTTCATCAGTTGTGTATACGGGCTCTTACTGGATGAGCGCAGAGCCTTTTGCTGCCTGCCTTGCCTGCATACCGAAAATGAAGAGACTAAATACACCTGAGATGTTCCGCAAAAACGGTATTAAGCTTACCGACGGTTTTAAGGCAGCCGCCAGGGAACACGGCTTTGACCTCGTGGTTTCGGGCGAGCCTGCGCTTTTCTATCTCAGAATTGCTAATGATGACAGCCTTATGCTCCATCAGGAGTGGGTTGCTGAATGTGTGAGCAGGGGACTATTCCTTGCCTCACATCATAATCACTTTATGAATGCGGCAGTTACCGACGAGGATATAAAGCTTGCAGTTGACATCGCTGAGGACGCTTTCGGCGTAGTCGCTTCAAGACATCCCGAGCTCGGACTTAAATAAGGGGGTACGGATATGCCGGCTGATTTTAAACCTTTCGACAGGGAGGAATGGTTACGCCTTGAGAAGAAGGCTGACCAGCTAAGAAGACTTACCATTCAGACAGCGGTGTGGGGCGGCTCAGGACACCTCGGAGGAGCTATGAGCGCAATGGACGCCATGACAATCCTCTATCACCGTTTTATGAAGCTCGATGTTAATAATCCCGATATGGAGGACAGGGACCGCTTTGTTCTCTCCAAGGGTCATGCCGCAGTGGGTTATGCTCCCGTTATCTGCGATTACGGCTTTATGCCGATGGATGAGCTTAAGATTTTTAATCTCACAGGCGCAAAAATCGGTATGCATCTCGACTGTAACAAGGTTAGGGGTATCGACTGCTCGACAGGCTCGCTCGGCCACGGAATTTCTCTTGCCGTCGGCTTTGCGCTTGCGGGAAGAGTTAAAGGCATTGACTATATGAACTATGTCATTACGGGCGACGGTGAGCTTAACGAGGGCTCGAACTGGGAGGCTGCAATGAGCGCCGCGCAGTTTAAGCTTTCAAATGTAGTGGTGCTTGCCGATAATAATAAATGTATGATTGACGGCAGGGTTGACGATGAGATGAGCGTTGAGCCTCTTGATAAGAAGTTTGAGTCCTTCGGCTTCAATGTTATCCGCATTGACGGACACAATATGAAGGAGCTTAACGACGCTATCGAAAAAGCCATCGAAAATCATCAAAACGGCGGCGATAAGCCTACCGCAATCATTATGGATACTTTCAAGGGCGAGGGCGTAGATTTTATGAAGGATAATTACCTCTGGCATTACGGCTCGCTTGACGATGAAATGGTAAAGAAGGCTTATGACAGTCTTGACAAATATTACAAAGAGCGCTGTGAAAGAGCGGAGAGGGAGGCATAAATATGGCAGGTATGACATATACAATGACGGATACCACAAAGCTTTCCACGGCTGAATGTTACGGTATCGCTCTGTGTGAGCTCGGCGAGGAGCATAAGGATGTTGTCGCTCTTACAGCCGACCTTGCAAAATCCACAAAAATAGGAATGTTCGGCGAGAAATTCCCCGAAAGGTTTTTCAATGTAGGTATTGCCGAGCAAAATATGTTCGGCGTAGCCGCAGGTATGGCTAAAAACGGACTTGTACCGTTTGCGTCCACCTTTGCAATTTTTACGGCTGCCCGTTCTCTTGACCAGATTCATACTGACATCTGTTATCAGAATGTGCCTGTAAAAATCATAGCAACGCACGCAGGAACCTCTTTCGGTCAGGCAGGCTCAACGCATCATTCGCTCATTGATATGGCGTGTATGAGAGCGCTTCCGAATATGACAGTAATCTGTCCCTGCGACGGCGCTGAAACCTATCACGCAGTCAAGGCGGCATATGATATCGAGGGTCCTGTATATATCCGTATCAACAGGGGCTTTGACCAGGTTATCTATAAGAATGTTGACGACTGCAAGTTCGATTATAAAAAGGCTACCGTTATGAACGAGGGTACGGACATTACGGTTATTGCCTGCGGCTCCTGTGTGTTTGAGGCTATGCAGGCTGCCCGTATGGTTGAGGCTGACGCAGGCATTAAGGTAAGAGTTATCAATATGCACACAATCAAACCCATAGACGAGGAGGCAATTCTCTCCGCCGTTATGGATACGAGAAGAATTATCACGGCTGAGGACCACGAGGTTATGGGCGGACTCGGCTCTGCTGTTGCCGAGGTTGTGGCGAAGAGCGGTAAGGCATGCGCCTTCAGGATGCTCGGACATCAGAATGAGTTTTCAACAATTGGTCTTCAGGAGGACCTTCTTGCAATGGCTAAGATTGACGCTAACGGTATTGCCGAGGCTATCTCCGAGGTAATGCACGCTGACTTTGAGGCTGATGATGCCTGGGACGACGAGTTCTGAGCAGGTCGGTAGTTTTGAAAGGAGTGTGTAATTATGGCAAGTGATAAAACCCGTTACACTAATAAGATTTTTATGGCGGCGGCTCTTCCGCTGATGAAAACAATTGCCACCGATGTACCCGAGCTTCACAGGAAGTTTGAGGGCGTTGACGCAATATATCAGGTTTCCGCGAGGGTTAACTACGAGGATAAGGAGGCTGTTCACTTTATTGTTGAAAACGGCGAGTGGTCAGTAAAGCTCGGCGAATATCTCGGTCAGAAAAAGATTGACGCGGAGCTCGCATTTTCCTCTATGGAAAAAATGAACGCTTTTATGAAAGGCGATATGAGTAAGCTTCCCAAGTTTAAGATTAAGTCCTTCAGTAAGTTCCTAAAATTTATGCAGGTGCTTTTGAAAATGTCCTCGCTTCTCGGTATCAAAGAACCGCCTGAGAACGACGAGGAGCTTTCACTGCTTCTCTGCAAGCTGTATTTCTATCTGCTTTCCTCAGGTATTTCACAGCTCAATAAAATGGAGCATCCCGCTGTTCATGAGTGGGCGCTTAAAAGTCCCGACCGCTGTTATCAGTGGGCTGTCGAGGGCCATCCCGAATGTACGGTGTATATGCGTGTTAAGGCAGGTAAGTCAAGAGCAGGCAGGGGAGAGTATAAAAGGGCAAAGCCGTTTTTCTGTATGAAATTCGACTGCGCTACCTCCGCGCTCAAAATACTTCTCGGTACGGGCGATATGTTTGAAATGACTGCCAATCAGCAGCTGATAATGGAGGGCGCGCCTGAATTCGGCGTTCAGATAGGCGACTTTATGATGCTTGTCGGCGACCTCGCAAAATAATATTTAAAGCAAATACAAAAACAAAAAGCGATTTCCTTTTCGGAAATCGCTTTTTTATGTCCCTTTTGAAATCGCTTTTTTATGTCCCATTTTTATTATTATCCTCTCATAATATTAAGGATATTACTATTTTTTATCTGTAAGTTCAAGCAAATAGTCAACAGAGGTTTTGTGAAAGCGGGCTATTGCTATCAGCACCTCAGGCGGTATGGTGCGCTCGCCGTTTTCATAATATGCGTATGCGCGCTGTGTAAGATTTATCGCTGCGCCCATTTCCTTCTGGGTCAGGTCGGCGTCCTCGCGTAAATCTCTTATTCGTTTGTATTTCATATAATCACCGTCATTATTATAGTCTAAGCAATTTTGAATACTTGACACTAAGAACATATTGTTCTATAATTATCAAGAACAATTTGGTCTATTGTTTCGGAGAGGAAATAACGATGAAAACAGTAAAGGCTTTACTGACGAAAAGAAGATTGAAATTTATTGCGGCTTATACCGCAATATTTGCCATTACCGCTGTTTTAGCGTTTGGCTATTTTATTTTAGCTGAAAAAACTCTTATCGGAAGCGACGGAATTCGCCAGCATTTTGTGGCTTTTGTTTATTTCGGAAAATATGTCCGCAATATCCTTAAAACTCTGCTTTTGCAGCATCAGCTTGTGATACCCGGTTATAGCTTCGGAATTGGCTTTGGCGGTGATATTTTACAGACGCTCAACTATTATGTCATAGGCGACCCGCTGAATATTATTTCGGTTTTAACTCCAAGCCGTTATGCGTGGGCGTCATATTCTTTTTTAGTAGTATTCAGACTCTATCTTGCAGGTTTTGCTTTTATGCTTTTCTGCCGTGAGAAAGGGGTGCGAAAGCCAATACCGCTGTTAGTCGGCGCTCTTGTATATGTGTTTACCGGATATTCTTTTTATTATGCGCTGATGCATCCTTTCTTTGCAAATCCGATGATATATCTTCCCTTGCTGCTCCTGTTTGCAGAAAGGGTTATCAAAGGCGCTTCACCCGTGCCTTTTTCACTTACGGTTTTTGTAAGCGCAGTAAGTAATTTTTACTTCTTTTATATGCTCGTAATTATTACGGTTGTATATATTATTACCCGACTTGCTTTTCTTTACGGCAAGGATTTCAGGAAGCTTTTTAGCTCTTTTGTAACCGTAGCCGTATCCTCGCTTGCAGGACTGCTGATGAGCGCCGCCGTGCTTCTTCCTGTCGGCGTTGCTTTTTTCAGCGACAGCAGAAACGGCAGTGCGAGCGTTGATTTGCTTTATTCGTTCAGATACTATCTTAATCTTCCTGCAGCATTTTCCGTTTCCACAGTGGCAGGGGGCGAAGCGCAGACGCTTCTCGGTTACTCCTCTCTTTCCTTTGCCGCTGTTTTCACCCTTTTCCTGCAAAAAGGGAAGGGGGCAAACTCAAAGCTTCTTTTCTGTATCGCCTCTGTTTTATTACTCCTGCCTTTAACAGCAGTCGTTTTAAACGGCTTTTCATATCCTGCTAACCGCTGGATATGGGCTTACGGACTGCTTGTTGCATTTATATTTGCTTCGCAGTTTGACACGCTTCTGAAGCTTAATAAAAAACAGAGCGCATTACTTCTTGCACTTTCAATTGCTTACACCCTGTTTTGCTTTGCTACTCAGCAGGAGGACAGAGAAGAGGTATTATTTGCCGGTGCCTGTCTTGTGATTTTCTCGGCTGTTCTTCTTTTCGGCAGTCGCCTTCGCAGGAAAGCAGTCGCAATAATTTGTCTGATACTAACTGTTTCAACAGTTGCTTTTAACGGCTGTGCATACGATATGCTCGACGGCTCCTCCTTCGTCGATAAGTTTAATACGGTTGAAAGCATCCAAAACAATTTTTTCAAAGCTCTTGGAAAAGAGGTCAGGAGCACCGCTGATGACAGGTCGTTTTACCGCTATTCAAGCGACGAGGATTTGTTTGACTATAATAAGGATATTATCAATAATACGAGGGGTACTTCGTTTTACTGGAGCCTTCAGAATTCGGATATAGCGCAGTTTATGGCTGAGCAGGAGATGCCGTATACCTTTATATATCAGTATCAGAATCTTGACCGCCGCGTAATGCTCAATTCACTTTTAGGCGTAAAGTATTACTGCTCCCGTTTTAACGGCAGAGTTCCGTACGGTTACAGTAAAATTGCTGATACAAAGCTTGATGACAACAATGTTTATAAAACAAATCTGAGCCTTCCTCTTTGCTTTACATATACCGACTGTATGTCTTATTCGGATTATGAAAAACTGAATGCCGTTGATAAGCAGTATGTAATGATGAACACGGCAGTATTCGAGGAAATTCCCGAGGGCTTTGAAGCTTCTGCAATAAATACAGTCAGCGTCAGCGTGCCTTATACTGTTTCACTTGACGGGGCGACGCTTGACGGAAACAGGCTTATTACCGATAAGGAGGATGCCGTTGTAACCTTCAGCTTTGACGGCTTGCCCGAATGTGAAACATACTTCCGTTTTTCCTATGACGGCTTTGAGGGTAAAAAAAATCAACAGAAGGCTGAGCTGAAGTTTACTCCGTTTATTAATGGGGAAGCGAAGAATAAAGCGGCGCTGAGTCTTGCCTCCTTTGATAATGACAGAAAGGACGACAGACAGTATTACACAGTAAATCTCGGATACAGCGCCAAAGGTAAAACCGAGGTTCAAATGCTTCTCAAACATAAGGGAACTTATGATTTTTCGGATATGGAGATTATTTGCCTTCCGCTTGATGAAATCAATGATATTGTGCCCCTGCGCAGGTCCGACAGCATTTCTTCAAAGGTTACCACTGACAGAATCAGTATTTCAGCCGAATTAAGCGATAAGCGCATATTATGTCTTTCCGTGCCTTACAGTAAGGGCTGGAGCGCCGTGGTTGACGGTGAAAAGGTACCGCTTCTCAGGTGTAATACAATGATGTCGGCGCTTGTGCTTGACGCGGGTCAGCACGAAATAACCCTTACTTACCGCACGCCCTATCTTATCTGTGGCGCAGCCGTATCGGCTTTCGGTGTGGTAAGCCTTGCTTTAATCATTATTTACCGCAGAAAACATAAATAAATATTCAGAATAATCCGCCGAAGACACTCTGATTAAACAGAGTGCCTTTTTTATTGCCCTTTATTTATTGCCCTTTATTTATTGCCGTATTGCATTTTACGAAAATTATGTTATTATATAATAGCATTTAAAGGAGATATAAAATGAGGTTTATATATACGCATTGCAATGAAGAGAATTTTAAATATGTCCGTTATGTAAGGGACAGCGTATTTATTGATGAACAGTGCATCAGCGCTGATGAGGAAAGCGATGAATACGACTCAAATCCGAGTACGGATTTTATTGTTCTTATGGATGGAGACAGAGCTGTTGCAACCGCAAGAATTGCGCACCGTCAGCACGACGATAAGATAGGCAGAGTTGCCGTTTTGCAGGAATACCGCGGTCAGCACCTCGGGGCAAAAATTGTCAGCGAAGCCGTGCGTAAGGTATTTGCAGACGGTAAGACATCGGCTTATCTTGAATCGCAGAAATACGCCGTCGGCTTTTATGAAACGCTCGGTTTTGAAATCTGTGGCGGAGAACTTATCGACAGGGGAATTATTCACCTCCCTATGACTGTTACAACTAAGAGCTTTAAAGGAGTTTAATATGGCTAAGGCAAATGGTAATAAAAAAACCGTAATTGCGCTGCTTGCGGTACTGCTTCTTGTGATTGTCGGTTTTGCAGGCTATTATATCTATAATATTGCACAGAAGGATATCAAGGGTAACCCTCAGGACACAAGGGCGTATACGCTCGTGATTGAGGAGTCAGACTTTCAGTATGATGTTTCACAGAAGCTTTATCAGAACGGAATTGTAATTAACGATACCCTCTGGTCAAACTGGATGGACAGGCATTATCCCGACTTCGTCTATATCAACGGCGAATATAATATCACCGCAGGTATGAGCTATGAGGATATTGCACAGAAGCTTCAGAATCCCGATATTTCCCATACGGGAGTAAAGGTTGCGATACCTGAGGGGTATAATGTTTTCGATATTGCAAAAACTCTTGAGGATAACGGCGTATGTGCGGCTGATGATTTTCTCACCGCCTGCAAAAGTAAGGATAAGTATGTTGATACCTTTGAGTTTTTGAGGGAATTTCCGGATAGCGATACAGTTGCTTACGAGCTTGAGGGTTTCCTTTTCCCTGCGACTTACGACCTTGGCGAGAACACCGAGGCTGAGAATGTTGTTATTGCTATGCTTGACGCTTTTGATGACAGGATTGACAGTCGCTGGACGGATTACTGCAAGGCGAATAATATGAGCCTTTATGAGCTTGTTACTCTTGCTTCGGTAGTTGAGGAGGAAACGCTCGGACAGGGCGTTGCTCAGGACATTGCTTCTGTATTTTTAAACAGACTTGAAAGCTCCGCTCAGCTTCAGAGCGATGTTACAATTGATTATGGTAATCAGCTTCGTGCCGCAGGCTTTGAAGACGCAGTTGTTACCTCTTATAACACTTACAAGTGCGCTGCTCTTCCGAGCGGACCTATCTGTAATCCGGGTGTTGAGAACATAGATGCCGTTGTCAATCACAATGACACGAATTATTTTTATTTCTTCTCCTACAATAACGGTGCTGATTTTTATTTCACCGATAGTTATGCCGATTTCTCAGCTCAGTGGGAAAAGCTTAAAAGCACGAATACGCAGTAGTAGGTAGAATTCAAAACGCTAAAAATATGGTAAGTGTTGACAAATAGACATTTTAGTTTTATATTATTAAAAATCAATTTTCAGTGAGGAATTTTATGGTTAAGAAGTGGATAAAGGAAAATAAAACATTTCTCGCTCTGAGCGTGTGTATACTTGTTTTGTTCTTTGCGCTTGCAATGTTTTTTCCTTATACAGGCGACGACTGGGCGTGGGGCTCTCATCTCGGTATTACAAGGCTTAAATCGGGCTTTTCGGATTATAACGGCAGGTATCTCGGAAATATTCTTGTAATTTTTTTAACAAGAAGCAAGGTGCTTGATGCTCTTGTTATGGCTGTATGCTTTTATGCAATGAGCCTTTCTCCGTATCTTCTGACAAAAAAGAAGAATCCCGTGTTCCTTCTTTTGCCTGCGTTAATTTTACTCGTGCTTCCCAAGGCTGTGCTTGTACAGGCATATGTCTGGACCGCAGGCTTCACAAATTATGTACCGCCGATTCTTTTAGCTGTTTACTATATTATTTTTGTGAAGAATATCTTTGAGGACAAAGTGCCTGAATATTCCCGATTTATGCCCGTGCTTGTGTTTTTTATGGGTGCGTGCGCTTGTCTTTTTATGGAGAATATCACGCTTTACTGTCTTGCCCTCGGGGGACTTGTAATTCTTTACAGCTTCATTAAGTTCAGAAAGTTTTTCCTTACGCACTGCGCGTTTTTTGCAGGCTCGGTTGTCGGCTCTGCAATAATGTTCTCAAACAGCTCGTACCGTAATATACTTAATAATACGGACCCGTACCGCTCGACAGCGGATGCTGCTGAGGATATGACCTTAAAGGAAACAATAATAGAACACCTTGATGTTATCTCAACTCATTTCTTTACAAACAGTATTTATCTGTGCATAGCCGTAACCGTCGTTACCGTTTTGCTTTCTGTGTATTTTCTTAAAAGGAGCGACAAGAGAAAGGCGCTTGTTATCGGTAACACTGCGCTTCATACTCTTTCCTTCGGTCTTATACTGTATTTCTATAATTTCCCGTACTGGAGATTCAGCTTAACGAATGATGAAAAGCTCGAAACCACCCATATTTTCATTGCCGCTGTCTGCTTTGTATATCTTACGACAGTGCTTATTCAGGTGCTTTTATGTATTGACGAAAAGAGGGAGAGGGGACTTTTTGCGCTTCTCATTTTAAGCATTTATATAATTATCGTTCCGCTTCTTGTGGTTAACCCCATAGGTCCGCGCTGCTTTTTCCCGCCGTATTATGTTCTTGCAGTATTTTTAACTCTTGCAGTTTCGTATCTTACGGAGAATATCAGCCTTACAAAAAGCGCATGGACTTCGCTTAGCGCGGCTCTTTCGGCAGGCGTTCTGGGTGTATTCATATTCCTTTTCACTATCTATGTGCCGATTCACCATTATGACGCACTCAGACTTGAATATCTCAAGAAGCAGGCTGCAAACGGACAGACAACCGTAACAATGTGCGAGCTTCCATACAATTCTTATGTATGGATGCCTAATGCAAAAAGCGAGCTTTGGACTGAAAGATATAAGAATTTCTACCATCTTGATGAGGAGCTTGAGTTTGAATATCTCTCATATTCGGAATATGAGGAATGGCTCGCTGATTATAACGCAGAATAACGGGTGAGAAAATGACTGCTAAAAGAAACGGCAAAATTGAAATTTTAAGATTTTTCTTCTGTATGAGCGTGCTGCTTTTTCACCTCAATACCGATGTGTTTGGTAGCTGGACTCTTGCTACTCCCGCTTTTTCTCTGTTTGCTCACGGAAGAACGGGCGTTGAGTTTTTCTTTCTCGTATCGGGCTTTCTCTGCGCAAAGAGTGCTTCACGGATGAAGGACAGTCATACGCCAATCGGTACCGATACCTTCAATTTTATATTGAGAAAGGTTAAGTCAATTTTTCCGTATCACATCATTGTGGTCATCCTCATTGTAATTGTGCTGTGGTCCTGTTATCCCGGGATTTTTCTCAATTCCGTAGCGTATAAGCTGCCGAGCGTTTTCTTCCTTCAGCGTACGGGACTCAGTAAATCGGATATAAATTCAATTGAATGGTATATTGCCGCAATGCTTTTGGCGCTTACAATCGTCTATCCTCTTTTAAGAAAATGGTATGATTTCACGCTTAATGTTATCGCGCCCGTCGGCTCGGTAATGCTTATCGGCTATCTTATCAAGGTTTACGACAGTATGCCTTCCGTAAGCGACTTCGTCGGCTTTACATATCTTTGTAATCTCAGAGCCTTAGGCGTTATCCTCCTCGGCGTTTTTGCCTTTAATGTGAGCGAGAGGATAAGGGCTGCGAAGCTTTCAAAGGCGGCTTACCGCTGGCTCGTTTTTGTCGAGGGCTTCTGCTGGATATTCAGTATGTATTTCATCATTTCCGCCATGGAAAGCTTTTTTGAAGCGTACGCAACCTTCGCTATGGCAGGCGGTGTTGCAATAACCTCCTCAAGAGATTTAAAGGGTAAGTTTTATAACAGTAAATTTGTGATGTATCTCGGCAAAATTACGCTTCCCGTGTACCTTTGCCAGAACATAATCAGGTGGCTGTCCGACGCGCTTCTTGTCGGCCATGTTTCACTTGTCGCAAGATTTTTAATACAAGCGTTTGCGACGCTTCTTTTGGGCATCGGTATTTACGAGCTTTGGAACGCAATTAAGAGAAGCAGAGCAAAAAAGAAAAAAGTGTTGACAAATAGCTAAAGCTGTGTTAATATATTTGCACAATAAAGAAGAACGCATCCGTTCTCCCCTTAAGCTTTAGCGAAAAGGGCAATACTTACAGCTTTGTTATGTAATTATTGAGTGCGGGCGTTTTGCGTTCGCACTTTTTTGGTATTATTTTTTAATGAGGTGTTTTGTATCAGCAAGGAACAACAGCAGATTAATGAAGAAATCAAAGATAAAGAGGTCCGTGTTATTTCTGCAGACGGCGAGCAGCTTGGTATTATGAGCGCTAAGGAAGCGCTTAAAATCGCTGAGGACAGCGATCTTGACCTTGTTAAGATTGCGCCGCAGGCAAAGCCGCCTGTTTGCAAAATTATGGATTATTCCAAGTATCGCTATGAAAAAGCAAAGCGTGAAAAGGAAAACCGTAAAAATCAGAAGCAGCTTGAGACCAAGGAAATAAGACTTTCCGTTACAATTGATGTCGGCGATTTCAACACAAAGGTTAATCAGGCAAAGAAGTTTCTTTCTCAGGGCCATAAGCTCAAGGTTTCTATCAGACTTAAGGGCAGGATGATGACTCATGCTGACCTTGGTATTGACAATATGAACCGTTTTGCTGCACAGCTTGAGGAAGAGGCAAATGTTGACAAAGCGCCAAAGCTTGACGGAAGACAGATACTTATGTTCCTGTCGCCGAAAACCAAGTAATATTATATAACGGAGGAATAATTATGCCAAAGATTAAAACACACAGCGGTGCTAAAAAGCGTTTTAAGACCACTAAGAGCGGCAAGGTAAAGCGTTCACATGCTTATACCTCACACATTCTTACAAAGAAGTCAACAAAGCGTAAGAGAAATCTTCGCAAGCAGGAGGTTGCTGATGTAACAAATCAGAAGCAGCTCAAGAGACTTGTACCTTACAAATAATAGGTAAGAATTAAATTTAAACTCGGAGGTATATTATAATGGCAAGAATTAAGGGTGCTACTACAACTCGTAAAAGAAGAAAAAAGGTATTAAAGGCTGCTAAGGGTTACTACGGCGGCAAGCATCGTCTTTTCAAAACAGCTAAGCAGGCTGTAATGAAGAGCGGTCAGTATGCATATATCGGCAGAAAGCAGAGAAAGAGAGATTTCAGAAGAATGTGGATTACCCGTATCTCTGCTGCATGCAAGGCAAACGGCACAAATTACTCAACCTTTATGAACGGTCTCAAGAAGGCAGGCATCGACCTTAACCGTAAGATGCTTTCTGAAATTGCTATTTCAGACCCTGCCGCTTTTTCAACACTCGTTGAAACAGCAAAGGCTGCTCTTTAATCGGACAAATAATCGCACCTCGCCTTTAGGCGAGGTGATTTTTTATTTTATTTTTAAATTTGCTATTGAAATTTTTTTCTATATAATGTAATATAATAAAAAATAATAATTAGTGATTTCTTTAAACTAATGTAAAATGAATGAGCACGCAGACGGAGATGTGTATGGAAAAAATCACAAGCAAAAGCAATGACTTAATCAAGGATGTCAAAAAACTGATTTCGTCCTCCAGGAAGCGCAGAGAAGATGGGCTCTTCGTTCTTGAAGGGGCGAGACTTTGTTTTGATATCCTTAATTCTTTATATGAGGCTGAAATCTTTCTTATAAGCGAAAGCGCTTATAAGAAGTACGGCGATACTGCGCGTGAGCTTTCCGATTCAAAGGCTTTGCGTACATACATTATTTCTGACGAGGTAGCCGAAAAGTTAAGCGATACCGATAAGACACAGGGCGTGTTTGCCGTTTGCAGAATGAAAAAGCCCGATTATGAAATCAAGTCTGACGACAGGATAATTATTCTTGATAATGTTCAGGACCCCGGAAACCTCGGAACCGTTTTAAGAACGGCGGAGGCTCTCGGTATAAGCGCCGTGTATGTCTGCGGCGGATGCGATGTTTATAATCCGAAGGTAATAAGAGCTACGATGGGTTCTCTTTTACGCCTGCCGATATTTGACAACATAAGCTGTGATGAGGCTGTAAGCTTCCTTCATAATTTAGGAATGAAGGTTTATGCGACAGTCCCCAATGATAAAGCGCAGGACATAACTAAGATGAATTTTGAAAAGGGCTGTGCCTGCGTTATCGGAAATGAGGCTAACGGCGTAAGCCCTGAGATAATTGATAAATGCGACGGCGCCGTTACGATAAGAATGCTCGGCAATGCGGAAAGTCTTAACGCTTCCGTTGCTGCTGCGATAACTATGTGGGAGATGCTTCGATGAGTGCGAACATCAGATACTGGATTTGGCTTGCCGAGGCTCTCGGATACGGTGCTTCATTTAAGGAGATTATTCAGGAGTACGGCTCAGCCGAAAGACTTTATAACGCAAATATCCTTGAATGGCGTATGAGTCCCGTGATAACCGCAAAGCAGATTGAGGGGCTTGCGAGAACCGATATTTCGGTCGCTGACAAAATCATTTCACAGTGTGATGAGAACAACTGGGATATAATAGATTTTGAAGATGAGCGCTACCCCGAAAGGCTTAAAGAAATTCATAATCCGCCTGCGGTGCTTTATGTTGACGGAACGCTCCCCGATATTGACAATACTGCGGTAATCGGGGTTGTGGGCGCGCGAAAGGCGAGCAGGTACGCCGTTAAGGCTACAAGGCTTATGAGCAACGGACTTGCTCAGGCAGGCGCTCTTATAGTAAGCGGTGCGGCGCTTGGAGTCGATTCGGCGGCGCATATGGGCGCTATAGATGCCTGTAAGCAAACCGTGGGAGTTCTCGGCTGCGGCTTCGGTTCGGGATATCTCCTAAGTAATGAGGAGCTGCGCAATATGATTTCTCATGCAGGCGCGCTTATAACCGAGTATCCGCCCTATACCAAAGCTTCAAAAACTACCTTCCCGATGAGAAACAGGATAATCAGCGGACTTTCGGTCGGCGTGCTTGTTACGGAGGCAGGCGTCAAAAGCGGAAGTCTTATCACCGCAACGCTTGCGCTTCAGGAGGGCAAGGATGTTTTCGCCATTCCTTCCTCAATTCTTGATGTCAATTTTCTCGGTACAAATAAGCTTATTGACGACGGCGCATATGTTGCAACAAGTCCGTACTCGGTAGTCAATGTTTATTCCGACAGATTTTCGTCGATTGATATTACCAAGGCAAAATCCGTGGCTGAGCTTGCCGAGGAGGCAAGGAAAAACTCCGAAAGCGCCAATGCGGAAAATGAAGCTGACGCACTTACCTTTGACAGTATATCTCAGGGCAGGCGTGAGAGAGTTAGGAATCAGGAGCTTTCGGCAGGTCTTACGGGCGATGAGCGTAAGGTTTATTTCGCTCTTGACGATACGCTGATGAATATTGATTCAATAATTACAAAATCCGAGCTTGACAGCAGCCGCGTTGCTGTTGCGCTTACAAAGCTTGAGGTAAAGGGACTTGTGTCCTCAGCCTCCGGCAGAAGATATAAACAATCCTGAAAGGAATAAAATATATGTCAAAATTAGTAATCGTGGAGTCGCCTGCAAAGGCGAAAAATATTAAGGGCTATCTTGGCAGGGGATACGATGTTATCGCCTCAATGGGTCATGTCAGGGATTTGCCTTCACACAGGCTTTCCGTTGATATTGACAACGATTTTGAGCCCAAGTATTCAATTATCAAGGGTAAGGAAAACTTCGTATCCGAGCTTAAGAAAAAGGCTGAGGCAAGCGATTATGTTTATCTTGCAACCGACCCTGACCGTGAGGGAGAGGCTATTTCATGGCATCTTGCAACAATTCTCGGCCTTGATATGAAAGAGAAAAACAGGGTAACCTTTAACGAGATTACAAAGCACGGTGTTACCGTCGGTATGGAAAACCCGAGGCAGATTGATACTGATTTGGTCGACGCGCAGCAGGCAAGGCGTATTCTTGACAGGCTTATCGGCTATAAGCTTTCGCCCTTTATCTCACAGAAAATCAGAAAAGGTCTTTCAGCGGGCAGAGTTCAGTCCGTGGCACTTAGAATTATTGTCGACAGGGAGGAAGAGATAAGAGCGTTTGTACCCGAGGAGTACTGGTCAATTGACGCTAAGTTTACAAATCCTCCGTCAAGAAAGGTTTTCTCCGCCGCAATTTACAGCAAGGACGGCGAGAAACTCAAGATAACAGATAAGAAGCAGAGCGACGGAATTTTAAGCGAGCTTGAAAATGCAGAATACACTGTTTCCTCTGTAAAGAAGGGAAGCAGGAAAAAGAGTCCTACTCCGCCTTTTATCACTTCAACCTTACAGCAGGAGGCGTCGCGCCGTCTTTCCTTCCAGGGCAGACGAACAATGCGCGCGGCGCAGGAGCTTTATGAGGGCGTAAGCGTCGGCGAGCTCGGAACAGTCGGTCTTATTACTTATATGAGAACTGACTCACTCCGTATTTCCGAGGAAGCAAGGGCAATGGGTAATGATTATATTGTCAAGACCTACGGTGAAAAATATCTTCCCAAGAAGCCGAGATACTATAAGTCAAGAAGCAATGTTCAGGACGGACATGAGGCAATCAGACCTACAATGCCCAATGTTACACCCGATTCCGTCAAGGCTTACTTATCTGCAGACCAGTATAAAATCTATAAGCTTGTATGGGAGCGCTTCATAGCGTCGCTTATGGAGTCCTGCCTGCAGGAAACTATGAGAATTGAGATTGACGCAAACGGCTATATCTTTGTAGCAACGGGCTATACCGTTAAGTTTGACGGCTTCACGGCACTTTATGAAGAGAAAAACGATGATGACGATCAGGACGGCGCAGCGGCGCTTCCGCCTATTGCGAAGGGCGATGTGCTTAAGCTGAAGAGTATTCTCGGCAATCAGCACTTCACACAGCCGCCTGCAAGATATACTGAGGCTTCTCTTATCAAAGCGCTTGAGGAAAACGGCGTCGGCAGACCGTCCACCTATGTAACAATCACTTCGACTATTCTTGACAGGGAATATGTGAAGCGCGACGGTAAGCAGTTTGTACCGACTGAGCTTGGCGAGGTAGTAACAAATCTCCTTAAAGAGAGAATTCCGAATATCGTTAATATCAAGTATACCTCTAAGATGGAGGAAGACCTTGATAAGATTGACAGCGGCGAAAAGGACTATAAAGAGATGATTAGGCTTTACTACGATGATTTTGAAAAGCCGCTCGAAAAAGCCAAGGACGCTATGAAGGGCGTTAAGATTAAGCTTTCCGAGGATGAAACGGATGTCATCTGTGAAAAATGCGGAAGAAATATGGTGGTTAAGTACGGAAGGTACGGAAAGTTCCTTGCCTGTCCCGGATATCCCGAGTGCCAGAATACAAAGCCGATTGTATTTAAAACAAGTGCAAAATGCCCTGAATGCGGCGGCGATGTAATCGAGAAGAAGACAAAGAGAGGCACTTCCTTCTACGGCTGTTCAAATTATCCGAAGTGTAATTTTATGACTTGGGATATGCCGACCGACGAGGTTTGCCCTCAGTGCGGCAAGTCGCTTTTCAGACGCAGGGGCAATGAGCTTTACTGTCCTGATACGGAGGGCTGCGGCTTCACTAAAAAAGGCGAGCGTAAAAAGTAATGAGATTTAAGGTTATCGGCGCAGGTCTTGCAGGCGTTGAAGCCGCGTGGCAGATTGCAAATGCAGGCTTTGAAACAGAGCTTTATGAGATGAAGGGCATTAAAAGAAGCCCGGCGCATAAAAGCGATATGCTTGCCGAGCTTGTCTGCTCAAACTCGCTTAAAGCTAAAAGGCACGACAGTGCTGCGGGATTGCTGAAAGAGGAAATGGCTCTTCTTGGCAGCCTTACCGTTGACTGCGCTCTCAGGTGCGAGGTTCCTGCAGGCGGAGCGCTTGCGGTTGACAGGGATAAATTTTCCGCCCTTGTTACTGAAAAGATAAAGGGTAATGAGAATATAAAGCTTATAACACAGGTTGTTGAAAAGCTTGAAGTCAATGACGATGAGATTGTAATTGTCGCTACGGGACCGCTGACTGACGGCGCTCTTGCCGAAAGCATTTCGGGTCTTACAGGCGGTTATCTTTCCTTCTATGACGCGGCGGCTCCTATTGTTACTGCGGAAAGTATAGATATGAGCAAAGCCTTCGGTGCGTCCCGCTATGACCGCGGCGGCGATGCCGATTACCTCAACTGTCCGTTTAATAGGGCTGAGTATGAGGCTTTTATAAATGAGCTTGTTAACGCCGAGGGTGCTGTTGTTCACGACTTTGATGTCTACGAGGGCTGTATGCCGATTGAAAAGCTTGCTAAAAGAGGGCTTGACGCGCCGCGTTTCGGTCCTATGAAGCCTGTCGGACTTGTTGACCCGTCAACAGGGCACAGACCTTGGGCATGCGTGCAGCTCCGCCGTGAGAATTCTCAGGGAAGTATGTTCAACCTTGTCGGCTTTCAGACAAATCTTAAATTCCCCGAACAGCGCAGAGTTTTCTCGATGATACCGGGTCTTGAAAACGCGGAGTTTGTCCGCTACGGCGTAATGCACAGAAATTCCTTTATTGACTCCCCGAGGCTTCTTAACAGTGATTTCAGCCTGAGAAAGAATAACAGAATATTTTTTGCAGGACAGATAACAGGCGTTGAGGGCTATATGGAGTCTGCGGGCAGCGGTATCCTTGCAGGCATTAACGCTGTAAGAAGTGCGAGGGGTGAAGAGTCCTTTGTTCCCGACGAGTGTACAATGCTTGGCGCACTTTGCTCGTATATCAGCGATGAAAGCGTTAAGAACTTTCAGCCGATGGGTGCAAATTTCGGCGTGCTTCCTCCGATAGAGCCTAAAATCAGAGACAAGAAGGAACGCTACACGGCTCTTGCTGACAGAGCAATCAATTCACTTAAAAGGTCTTTGGAGAAAAATGACTGAACTTGAAAACAGGATTAACTATAAATTTAATAACCAAAGCTTTCTCAATACGGCTCTGACTCACTCGACCTATGCGTACGAGCATAATATGAGCAAGTCAAATGAACGCCTTGAATTTCTCGGCGATTCCGTTATGTCGATTGTTACCTCGGAATACCTTTTCAAGAAATACCCCGATATGCCCGAGGGCGACCTTACCAAGCTTAAAGCAAGTCTGATATGCACACAGGCGCTGTCAGGCTTTGCACAGCAGATAGGTCTCGGCGACGCACTGCTTCTCGGCAGGGGTGAGGAGCAAAACGGCGGCAGACAGAGAAAGACGATTTTAGAGGATGCCTTTGAAGCTCTTGTTGCTGCGATTTATCTTGACGGCGGTATAGACAAGGCAAGAGGCTTTATAATTCCTTTTATTGAAAATGCGGTGGAAAATCACAGCATTTCCTTTCACGATTATAAGTCGGCTCTGCAGGAGATTGTACAGCAGAATCCGACTGAGATATTAAACTATGTTCTTACAGGCGAAAGCGGACCCGACCATGATAAGAGCTTTGAATACGAGGTTCACCTTAATTCGAATGTTATCGGTAAGGGTAAGGGTAAGAGTAAAAAACAGGCGGAACAGATGGCTGCAAGGGACGCACTCATTTTAATGGGAGTTATCAGCGAATGAAAAAGGGCAATATAAGTATTTTTGTGCCCCATCTCGGCTGTCCCTGCGACTGCTCCTTCTGTAATCAGAAAACGATAACGGGTATGAAGTCTGCGCCGTCGGTTGAGGATGTAAAAAGCGCTGCGGATACTGCGCTTAAAAGCGGCGGCTATGAATATGAGATTGCTTTTTTCGGCGGTTCGTTCACTGCGATTGACAGGGATTATATGACTGAACTGCTGCGTGCCGCGTACGACTATGTCAAAAACGGCAGTGTAAGTGGCATCAGAATTTCAACAAGACCTGATTGTATCGACAGTGATGTGCTGAAGCTTCTTAAATCCTACGGCGTAACGAGCATTGAGCTTGGTGCGCAGAGTATGGACGACGGCGTTCTTATTGCTAACAGAAGAGGACATACCGCCGAGGATGTAGTAAAAGCCTCTGTACTTATCAGGTCCTTCGGCTTTGAACTCGGGCTTCAGATGATGACGGGACTTTATACCGATACCGAGGAAAAGTCGCTTGATACTGCAAAAAAGCTGATTGCGCTTAAACCTTCAACAATAAGGATTTATCCGACGGTTGTACTTAAAGGAACCGAGCTTGCAGAGCTTTACCTTAACGGCGTATACAATCCGCCCGATGTTGAGGAATCGGCGGTGCTTTGCGCAAAGCTTGTACCCCTTTTTGAAAATGCAGGTATCAGGGTTATCCGCCTCGGACTTCATTCCTCGCAGGAGCTTAAAAGCAGTATGCTTGCAGGCGGCTGTCACGACAGCTTCGGCGAGCTTGTAAGGTCGAAAATCCTTCTCAATAAAATTCTTGAGCGTCCGGTCGGCGACTATGAGGTTTTTGTAAATCCTCGTTCGATTTCAAAGCTCAAGGGCAATAAAAAAAGCAATTTAAGCCTTCTTGAAAAAAAGGGCTATAACATAAAAATAACAGTCGACAGCAGTGTTGATGTCGATGAATTGAGGATAAAATAATGGTTTTAAGAACACTTGAAATGCAGGGCTTTAAGTCCTTCCCCGATAAGACTGAGCTGAAATTCGGCAAGGGTATTACCGCGGTTGTAGGACCTAACGGTTCGGGCAAAAGTAATATTTCCGACGCTGTGCGCTGGGTACTCGGCGAAACAAGCACCAAGTCCCTTCGCGGCTCCAAGATGGAGGATGTAATCTTCGGCGGTACCTCAAGCAGAAAGGCTCTCGGCTTTGCTCAGGTACAGCTTACCCTTGATAATTCCGACCATACTCTGAAGGATAAGGGCGAGATTGTAACCGTAACGCGCCGTTACTACCGCTCGGGTGAAAGCGAGTATAAAATCGACGGCGAAAATGTGCGCCGTCGCGATATTCACGAGCTGTTTATGGATACGGGTCTCGGCTCCGACGGTTATTCGATGGTCGGTCAGGGTAAGATTGACTCCATTATTTCTCAGAAAAACGAGGACAGGCGTGAGCTTTTCGAGGAGGCTGCGGGCATTTCTCTTTTCAGACATAAGAGAACCGACGCAACAAGAAGACTCGACCAGGCTCAGGAAAACCTTGTAAGGCTCCTTGATATTCTCACCGAGCTTGAAAGCCGTGTTGAGCCGCTCAGAAAGCAGAGTGAAAAAGCTGCAAAGTTTCTCGAGCTTTCCGAGGAAAAGAAAACGCTTGAAATCGGTGTGTGGATTAATAAAATCAACCGCTTTACAAATGATTTACGCGAGCAGGAGCATAAGATTGATTCGGCTAAGGCTTCCTACGATATCTGTGAAAAAGAGCTTACCGATATCGAAAATGAGATTGAGGAGATTCTCGGTAAGGTAGCGCAAATCAATGTGGCTCTTGATGAGATAAGGGCAGGCTCAAAAAGCTATGAGGAGCAGGCGCTTCGTAAGGACGGCGAGGCTTCGGTCCTTGAAACCACGCTTAATCATAATAATGAAACAATTGACAGACTCAGGTCCGAGATAGGCGACGCCGACAGTTCAAATATCTCCATTGATTCTCAGATTGACGAGAAGAAAAATCAGATAGCCGAAAATGAAACTCTCGCTGAACAGAAGCGCGGTGAATTCAAAACGGTTACTGACGAGATGGAAAGGCTTATCTCTACTAACGAGGAATTCTCAAATCTTACAGTCGAGCTTAATAAGCGCATCACGGCGCTTACCCTTGAGCTTTCCGACTGCAAGGTTAAATGCTCTCAGGCTGCTTCCTCAATCGAGGAAATCACCTCCCGCCAAAATGTAGTTGACGACGCTATCGCCGATATCGAAAGCGAGGTTAAAAAGGCTGAGGCACAGCTTGATGAAAGCAATAAGAATCTTGCCTTCCTGCAGGAGAGAATAGATGAGAATAATAACTCTCTGTCAGGCTATAAGCTTCGTGCAGAGAATAAGATGAAAAAAGCCGAGGCTCTTAAATCCGACCTTGAAAAGACCAATCTTGAGCTTTCTCAGAAGCAGTCAAGGGCGAGAATGCTTCAGGACTTAGAGAAAAATATGGAGGGCTTCTCGGGCTCTGTAAAGGCTGTTATGAAGCAGGCTCAGAGCAAGGCGCTCTCAGGTATACACGGACCCGTATCGCAGCTCATAAGCGTTGAAAACGAGTATTCCGTGGCTATTGAGGTGGCGCTCGGCGGCGCAATGCAGAACATTGTAACCTCGACGGATTCTTACGCCAAGCGAGCAATTTATTATCTTAAAAACAACAGGGTCGGCAGGGCAACCTTCCTTCCCATCTCAACAATAAAACCGCGCACGCTTAATGAAAAGGACCTTGACGACAATCTCGGATTTGTAGCTATTGCCTCCGACCTTGTCGAGTGTAAAAAGGAGTACAGGGATATAATCGCAAACCTTCTCGGTAATGTTGTTATCGTCGAGGATATGGACTGCGCAATCGGTATTTCAAAGAGGTATAAAAACCGTTTCAGACTTGTAACGCTTGACGGACAGGTTATTAATGCAAGCGGCTCAATGACGGGCGGTGCGCAGATTAAAAATGCAGGTATTCTCTCGCGTAACAATCAGATTGACGAGCTTCTGCTTGAAGCAAAGGAGCTTGAGAAAAAAGCGGAAAAGCTTGCAGAGGATTATAAAAGCGCGCTTGAGCAGGCGAACTATGAGGCGGCGCAGCTTCAGCTTTCCGAAGCCGATTTGCAACAGGCTAAAGAGGAGCTTATCAGGGCTCAGGGCGAGCATAAGCTTATTGCGGAAAAGCTTGACGCCGCAAGCGCTCAGCGTGATCTTTTAGTTGACGAAAAGGCGAATGCAAGCACAAGAATTGCAGAGCTTAAAAAGCAGCAGACCGAGGGCGAAAAGCAATCCGAGGATGTGCAGAAAAAGATTGACGAGGCTGAGGCTGAGCTTTCCGAAACTGCCGGCAATGCGCAGGAAATACTTGAAAAGCGCGAGCAGTTCAGGCAAAAGGGAGAGCAGATTAATCTTGAAATCGTTGCGCTTGTCAAGGATATTGAGTCTGCAAAAATCTCCATTGACGAGCTTGAGCTTCGCAAAAGCACTCAGTCCGACAGGGTAAAGGGCATCAGTGATGAAATAGGCATCATTGAGGCGAGAAATGCTGATTTACAGAATCAGATAAACGCTGTTAAGGCTCAGGCAAACGATCTGAGGGTTAAGGCTCAGGAGACAAACGATAACGCTTCGTCTGAGATTGAAAAGAGAAACGAGCTTGAAAAGCGTTCTAATGAGCTTCGTATTCTTGAAAGGAACAAGGGTCAGGAGCGTGAAAAGCTTTCAAGCGAGATTGTCCGTCTTGACGAGCGTAAGATAGGAATGCGCAAGGAGTACGACGAACTTAACGATATGCTCTTTGAGCAGTATGAGCTTACAAAGCGTGAGGCTGAGGCGCTCAATATTCAGATTGAGAATATGGCTGAGGCTAAAAAAAGACTTCACGAAATCAAGGTTGCCATTAAGGCTTTAGGCTCAATTAATGTCGGCGCTATCGAGGAATACAAGGAGGTATCCGAGAGATACGAATTCCTTAAAGAGCAGGTTGACGATGTTGAGAAGTCAAAGGCTGAGCTTCTTAAAATAATTGACGACCTCACAATTTCAATGAGCGAAAAATTCCTTGAAAAATTCAATAAGATAAACGACGAGTTTAAGATTTCCTTCGCTGACTTTTTCGGCGGCGGCAGGGGAGAGATTGTTCTTGAAGACCCTGATAACTGCCTTGAATCGCCTATTGAAATTAAGATTCAGCCGCCGGGTAAGTCCGTACAGAACATCAATCTGTTTTCGGGCGGTGAAAAATCGCTTGCTGCTATGGCGCTTCTTTTCAGCGTGCTTAAAGTACAGCCCGCGCCCTTCTGTATTTATGATGAGGTTGAGGCGGCGCTTGACGATGTCAATGTTGAAAGATTTGCCAAATATATGCGTAAGATGACTGATAAAACTCAGTTTATCTCCATTACCCACAGACGCGGTACAATGGAGGAGGCGGATGTCCTTTACGGCGTAACAATGCAGGAGAAGGGCGTATCAAAGCTTCTTGAACTTCAGACCGCTGAGCTTGCGGCGAAAATGGGACTTGAGGAATAAAACATAAAAGGATTTAATTATGGGCATTTTTGATAAATTCAGAAAAGGACTTAAAAAGACAAGGGACGAGGGCATAACCGCGCAAATGGATGAGGTTATGGAAACCTATGATGAAATCTGCGACGAGCTTTTTGATGAGCTTGAAGAGGTGCTTATTATGGGCGATGTTGGTATGAACACCGCTGAGAGAGTTATAAGCGACCTGAAAGCAAAAATCGAAAATGACAGGATAACCGATGTCCGTCAGGTAAGGGAAACTATGAAGGATATAGTTTCGGGTATCGTATGGGGCGGCAGTTATTTAAGACTTCGTACAAAACCTTC
Organism: Oscillospiraceae bacterium; assembly: GCA_902791235.1. Taxonomy (GTDB): domain Bacteria; phylum Bacillota; class Clostridia; order Oscillospirales; family Acutalibacteraceae; genus Eubacterium_R. Next base: position 127 of record CADAUV010000017.1, on the reverse strand, counting down.
GGTCATCCTTGTTATAGGTGTTAACGGCGTGGGTAAAACCACGACAATCGGCAAGCTTGCTTTAAGACTTAAAAATCAGAACAGAAAGGTTATTCTCGGCGCTGCCGATACCTTCCGCGCCGCAGCT
>CADAUV010000016.1 GCA_902791235.1 Oscillospiraceae bacterium | reverse complement strand
ATATATTTTAGAGGAATATATGTAAAATAGCAATAGAAATAAACAAATAAAATTAATATATTGATTATTTTATAAAGTTGTGAGATAATAGAGCATAATTTAATTTGAGGTTTTATTTATGACAGATTTTGACAAGCTTGCAAATCTGCTTTTTCCGCAGATTGACAAGACCCCTGAATACTATGAAAATATGTACCCTGAGCGTCAGCTTAAAGAGGGCGCGAGGGTATCCCGTTTTTCGCCGAGCCCGACGGGCTATCTGCATTTCGGCGGACTCTACGCGGCAACGGCTTCAATGCTTAATGCGAAAACGACCGGCGGCGTGTTCTATCTCAGAATAGAGGATACGGACAAGAAGCGCGAGGTCGACGGCGGCGTTGAGGCAATCGTTGACGGACTTAATTATTTCGGCATTAAGGTTGACGAGGGCGTTACGGGCGAAAACAGCGAGAGCGGCGACTACGGTCCGTATACCCAGAGCAAGAGGGCGGAGATTTATCAGACCTTTGCCAAGGACCTTGTTTCAAAAGGACTTGCCTATCCCTGCTTCTGCTCGGCGCAGGAGCTTGAGGAAATCCGCGAGGCGCAGGCTGACGAGGACATCAAGGGCTACTGGGGCGAGTACGCAAGGTGCCGCAAGCTTACCTATGATGAGATTGAGAAAAATATAAACGACGGTAAGAGCTGGACCCTGAGGCTTAAATCACAGGGCGACCCCGACAACAGAATTAAGTTTGATGACTTAATCCGCGGTAAGATTGAAATGCAGGAGAATGTCATTGATGTTGTTATTTTAAAGACTGACGGAATCCCGACCTATCATTTTGCACACGCGGTTGACGACCATCTTATGAGGACAACCCATGTTGTCAGGGGCGACGAGTGGATTGCTTCCGTACCGCTTCACCTCCAGCTTTTCAGAACCTTAGGCTTTAAGCCTGTAAAATATGCGCATATCGCGCCCATTATGAAGGAGGAGGACGGCGGCAAGCGTAAGCTTTCAAAACGAAAGGACCCCGAGGCTGCGGTTTCCTATTATGTTGAGGAGGGCTTCCCTCAGGAGAGCGTAAGCGAGTACATCCTCACAATTTTAAACAGTAATTTTGAAGACTGGCGCAGAGCAAATAAGGACGCCGAGCTTTCGCAGTTCCCGTTCAATCTCAAAAAGATGTCCGTTTCGGGCGCGCTTTTTGATATGATGAAGCTTACGGATGTTTCAAAAAATGTCATAAGCAAGATGAGCGCAGATAAGGTTTTTGCTCTCTCGTACGAGTGGGCGAAGCAGTACAGAGCCGACCTTGCGGCGTTATATGAGAAGGACGCCGCTTATGCTGAGGCGGTGCTGAATATTGACCGCGGCAATAAAAAGCCGAGGAAGGATATTGCGAAGTGGTCGGATATTCCCGATTACATCAGCTATATGTACGACGAAACCTTCAAGCCCTGCTATGAGCTGACGGGTAACGCTGACAGTGCCCTTGCCGTAAAGGTGCTTGAGCTGTATATTGACGCGTTTGATATAGGCGATGACAAGGACGCGTGGTTTGAGAGAATAAAGAGCATATGCGAGCCCTGCGGCTGTACGCCGAATGTCAAGGAGTTCAAGCAGAATCCCGAGGCTTTCAGAGGTCATGTCGGCGATGTTTCAACCGTTATCCGCGTTGCCCTTACAGGCAGGACGAACACGCCCGACCTTTATTCCATAACAGCACTTCTCGGCAGGGACAGGGTGCTTGAAAGATTACAAAACGCATTAAACTTTTTCAGGGAGGAAGCGTAATGGCAGAGGATATTAAAAAAGAAAACGAAACCGTTTCTTCAAATTTCATACATGATTTTATTGACGAGGATTTAGCGGAGGGTAAGTACAGTAGGGTGCAGACCCGTTTTCCGCCCGAGCCGAACGGCTATCTCCACATCGGTCATGCAAAGGCTATCTGTATTAATTTCGGCGTTAAGGAGAAATACCACGGAGTGTGTAATCTCCGCCTTGACGACACGAATCCCGTTAAAGAGGATACGGAATATGTTGAGGCTATCGAGGAGGATATCAAGTGGCTTGGCTTTGATTACGACAATGTTTACTATGCCTCCGACTATTTTGATTTTATCTATGAATGTGCAATCAAGCTCATAAAAAAAGGCAAGGCTTTTGTCTGTGAGCTTACGCCCGAGCAGATGAGGGAATACAGGGGCACGCTTACGCAGCCCGGTAAGAACTCGCCTTACAGGGACAGGAGCATTGAGGAAAATCTCGACCTTTTTGAGCGTATGACGAAGGGCGAATTCCCCGAGGGCAAAATGGTGCTTCGCGCAAAGATTGATATGGCTTCCCCGAATCTCAATATGAGGGACCCGATTATTTACCGTATTATGTACGCTCATCATCACAGGACGGGCGACAAGTGGTGCGTTTATCCTATGTATGACTTTGCGCATCCTCTTTCCGACGCTTACGAGAGGGTTACCCATTCGCTCTGCTCGCTTGAGTTTGAAAATCACAGACCGCTTTACGACTGGTTTGTAAATGAGCTTATTGACTGGGAGCGCCCGAGGCAGATTGAATTTGCAAGAATGAATTTAAACTACACTCTTACTTCAAAGAGGAAGTGCCTGAAGCTCGTTCAGGACGGTATTGTTGACGGCTGGGACGACCCGAGAATGGCGACAATCAGCGGTATGAGAAGGCGCGGATATCCTGCTGAGGCAATCCGTGATTTCTGCGAGAGAATCGGCGTTTCAAAGGCTTACAGCGTAATTGATTTTGCACTGCTTGAGGCGTGTGTGCGTGATAATCTCGGCGCAAATTCACCGAGAGCTATGGCGATTGTCGACCCCGTTAAGCTTGTGATTGACAACTATCCCGAGGACAAGACCGAGCTTATAAGCTGTGAATATCATCCCGACCATCCCGAGTACGGCTCGAGGGAAATGCCCTTCAGCAAGGAACTGTGGATTGAGGGTAACGACTTTATGGCTGAGCCGATTAAAAAGTACCGCAGGCTTTATGTTGGTAACGAGGTAAGGCTATACAAGGCGTATTATGTTACCTGCACGGGCTATGATACCGACGAAAACGGTAATGTAACCTGCGTTCACTGCACTTATGACCCTGAGACCTTCGGCGGCGACGCACCTGACGGAAGAAAGGTAAAGGGTACTATTCACTGGGTTTCCGCTAAGGAGAATGTACCTGCCGAGATAAGACTTTACGAAAGACTTTTCAATGTTGAAAACCCGAGCGACGAGGAGGGCGTTTCCTCCTTTGAGGACAATCTCAATCCCGAATCCCTTGTGGTTAAGCAGGGCTATGTTGAAAAAGCGCTCGGCGAATGTGAGGTCGGCGCAAAGTATCAGTTTATGAGAAACGGCTATTTCTGCAAGGACAAGGATTCAACAGCCGACAAGCCCGTGTTCAACAGGACAGTTGCTCTCAGAGACGGTTTTAAAATTCAGAAATAAGGAAAAGTAAGGCGAATATTTTGGAAACAAGAAACGATATAAAAAACATTGCTATAATTGCCCATGTCGACCACGGTAAGACCACGCTCGTTGACGAAATGCTCCATCAGAGCGGTATCTTCCGTGAAAATGAGGAAGTTGCCGAAAGGGTAATGGACTCAAATGACCTTGAGCGTGAAAGAGGAATTACAATCCTTTCAAAGAACACCTCCATTCACTACAAGGACACCAAGATTAATATTGTCGATACGCCGGGGCATGCGGATTTCGGCGGCGAGGTTGAGCGAATTCTCACTATGGTTGACGGCGTGCTGCTGCTTGTCGACGCGTTCGAGGGCTGTATGCCTCAGACAAGATTTGTACTTAAAAAAGCGCTTGGTCTGCACAAGACTCCGCTTGTTGTTGTAAACAAGATTGACCGCGACGGCGCAAGACCCGAGGAGGTTATAGACGAGGTGCTTGACCTCTTTATCGAGCTTGGCGCCGATGACGACCAGATAGAATTCCCCGTCGTTTACGCTTCGGCAAGGGGAGGCTATTCAAGCCTTGACCCGAATGTTACCTCGGGCGATATGAGGCCGCTGCTTGACGCTATTTTAGAGCATATTCCCTCGCCTGTCGGCGACCCCGACGGACCTGCGCAGCTTCTTTTCAGCTCGCTTGAATATGACGATTATGTAGGAAGAATAGGCGTCGGCAGGGTTGAGAGGGGAAGCGTTAAGGTGAACACTCCCTATGTGCTGTGCAGACAGGACGGAACTCAGGAGAATATAAAGTTTTCCAGGATATATCAGTTTGAAGGACTGAAAAGGGTTGAATGCAACGAGGCGCATTTCGGCGACCTTGTATGCGTATCGGGCGTTGCCGACCTCAATATCGGCGAGACCGCCTGCGACCCCGAATGTGTGGAGCCGCTTCCGTTTGTAAAGATAGACGAGCCGACAATATCAATGAACTTTATTGTCAATGACTCTCCGTTTGCAGGCAGGGAGGGCAAATATGTAACCTCGAGAAATCTCCGCGACAGACTCTTTAAAGAGGTTGAGACGAATGTTTCAATGCGCGTTGAGGAAACCGATTCAATGGATAAGTTCAAGGTTTCGGGCAGGGGCGAGCTTCATCTTTCAATACTTATTGAAACCATGCGCAGGGAGAATTACGAGTTCGCCGTTTCAAGACCACAGGTAATTCTTAAAAAGGGCGACAACGGCGAAACGCTCGAGCCTGTTGAAACCGCAATTATCGAGGTGCCCGAGGAGTATGTCGGAGTGGTTATGGAGAAGCTCTGCTCGCGCAAGGGCGAAATTGAGAATATGGATACGCGTACAACGGGTATGACCCACCTTGAAATCAAGATACCGTCAAGGGGTCTTATCGGTTACCGCTCGGAATTCCTTACCGACACAAACGGCAACGGTATTATGAATCAGCTTTTTGCAGGATATGAGCCGTATAAGGGCGATATAGAAACAAGAAGCCGCGGCTCAATCGTTGTTCACGAAACAGGCACGACAACGGGCTACGGACTCTGGAACACTCAGGACAGGGGTAAGCTTTTCATAGGTCCGGGCGTTGAGGTTTACGAGGGTATGATTGTAGGCGAATGTGCCAAGGATGAGGACATTGTCTGCAATGTATGTAAGAAAAAGCATGTTACAAATACCCGTGCAAGCGGTTCTGACGAGGCGCTTAAACTTGTGCCGCCGACAACGCTTTCACTTGAGCAGAGTATGGAGTTTCTTGCGGACGACGAGCTGCTTGAGGTAACGCCGAAATCAATAAGGCTCAGAAAAACTATACTTGACAAATCTCTCCGTTTGAAAGCAGAGAGCAGAAGAAAATAAAGATACGCCCGAGGTCATCAGACCTCGGGCGTATTCAGATAAAATGAGAAATGAATAATGAAAAAATCCGATTTTAGTTTCTCTCGGGCGATTTATACAGGTGAATTCTGCCTGCGTCGTTGAAGGCTTTGACTGTCATTACCGTAAGCGGCACTATGAACATACCCATAAAGCCGAAGAGCTTGAGTCCGAAATAAAGACCCGCAAGCGTAATTATCGGGTGTACGCCGAGAGTGGAGCCTACGATTTTCGGCTCAAGGTACTGTCTTATTACGGATATAGCGATATAGATAATTATTATACCAAGAGCAAGCCCGAAATTACCGAGCACTAAATTAATCAGCGACCACGGTATGAGTATACCGCCTGAGCCTGCAACCGGCAGAATATCGAATATTGCGATAGCAACGGCAATCATCACTATATAATTGTTGTCAAGCAGTCCGATTGCTTTGAGGATTGAGAAGCCAATCATAAGCTCTCCGAAGGTGATGAGCATAATAAGTCCGTATGCTCTGAACATCTTGAGGATTGTTTTTGAAAAAATCTGCTTGATTTCACTTAAAATATTTTTCTTGTTATCGGGAAGCTGAAGTCTTATAAATCTTACAATCCTGTCGTAATCCTTTGTGAAAAAGATAAGCGCGATAATGCCGATAACGACGCTGATAATTGCCGACGGAACATTTTTAACAACATTATAAAAAGAGGTGATACCGCTTGATACGCTGTTTGAAATCGTCTTTGCGTCAATACCGAGGGAGGAGATGTCAAAGTCCTTGATGAGATTGGAGAAAAAGTCATTTACAGCGGAGGAAGCGGAATTATAAACAGAATCGGGAAGGAAGTCAAGCATATTCAGCACCTCGCGCTCAAGCGTCGCAAGGAATGCGGGTAAATCCGAAAGCTGAGTTGTGAGGTAATTGATGAAATTTGCAATCTGCTTTCCGATTAATGCAAGGATTGTAACAACGGGACCGAGAAGGATTAACGCCCCGAAGATAACAAGGAGTATCGACCAGAGCGTATGCACCTTGTTGTTGGTCTTTTTGTCAAGCTTGCGCAGCGGCTTTTGCAGTAGCACCGCAAAGAAAAACGAAATGAGAAACGGAGCGGCAACCGCAAAGCAGTATTTAAAAAACAGATAAATAAGCGCGAGTATCATTGTAATGTAAATTACATTGATAATCGTTTCTCTTCTCTTTTCAACCTTTGTGTTCATCATTATACTTCCTCTGATAAATATTATTAGATATCATTTATATAATAATTCAATAATCAGCAATTATCAAGAAAAAATATGTAAATAATATACAAATTAATCTAAAATTTAAAATAATACTTGATACCGCGAGCTATTTTTGATAATATATAAAAAGTGTATCCCACAGCAGTACAAGTGTATTTCTACGGAGGACAGTTATGTCGAAGATTAAATACTATCTTGTGAATGCAGATATACTGCCCGAGGTATACTCAAGGGTTATCAAGGCTAAGGGCTATCTTGCTTCAGGTGAGGCAGGGAGTACAAGCCAGGCAGTAAAAATGGCAGGCATTTCAAGAAGTGCATATTATAAATATAAGGATGCAATATTTGAATATAACGGCGAGTCCGAGGAGACGGCTACCATTAACGCTATGCTGATGGATAACGCAGGCGTGCTTTCCTCGCTTATGAACGAGGTTTATAAGGCAGGGGCGAATGTCCTTTCCGTAAATCAGAGCGTGCCGGTAAATTCCGTTGCGAGCGTAAGCTTAACCGTAAGGGTTATGGATATGAGCATACAGCTTGAGGAGCTTGTCGGAAATATTAAAAAGATAAACGGTGTAAATTCCGTTAGTATAGGAGGTTAAAATATGAAGGTAGCAGTTATGGGCTACGGCACTGTCGGCTCAGGCGTTGTTGAGGTTATTGAGTCGCACAGCGATGTTATACCGAAGAGAATAGGCGGAAACACGCTTGAGGTTGCGAGAATTCTTGATTTAAGAGATTTTCCTGACGACAGTCATGCTGATTTATTCACCAAGGATTTTAACGACATTTTAAATGATGAGGAGATAAAGATTGTTGCCGAAACAATGGGAGGGGTAAACCCTGCCTTTGATTTCACAATGAAGCTTCTCAAAGCGGGCAAGAGCGTTGTAAGCTCAAATAAGGAGCTTGTTGCACAGAAGGGACTTGAGCTTCTGCGCACCGCTGAGGAAAACGGCGTGAATTATCTCTTCGAGGCTTCGGTCGGCGGCGGTATTCCGATTATCAGACCGCTTACACAGTGCCTTGCGGCAAATAATATTGAGGGTATCGCAGGTATTTTAAACGGCACAACAAACTTCATTCTTACAATGATGATTGAAAAGGGAATGTCGTTTAACGAGGCGCTCAGAATTGCTCAGGAAAAGGGCTATGCCGAGAAGGACCCGACAGCCGATGTCGAGGGCCACGACGCGTGCAGAAAGGTTTGTATACTTGCTTCGCTCGCTTTCGGAAAGCATGTGTATCCCTCACAGGTTGAAACCGAGGGTATTACAAATATCACGCTTGAGGATGTATCCTACATTGCGTCTGCCGACGGAGTTATAAAGCTTCTTGGTCAGATAAAGTATTTGAGCGACGACAGGATTGCAGCCTTTGTAAGCCCTGCGGTTGTTTATAACGGCTCGCAGCTTGCGTCCGTCAAGGATGTGTTTAACGCAATTCTTGTAAGGGGCGACGCGGTTGGCGATGTCTGCTTCTACGGACCGGGAGCGGGTAAGCTTCCTACGGCTTCGGCTGTTGTTGCCGATGTTATGGACTGCGCTAAGCATACGCAAAGGCGCAAGTTCTTCGGCTGGGGCGCAGGCGCAGAGGACTATGTTGTTGACTATAAGACGAATGTAAAAATGCCGTTTTATGTACGCGCAAAGGCTGACTGCTCCGAGGTTACCTCTAAGTTCTCGGAGGTTAAGTTCCTTTCAAGGAAGGGTCAGCCGTCCGACGAGGTGGCGTTTATCACGGATGTGATGACTCAGAAGGAGCTTGAGGCAAAGCTCGGCGATATGAATGTCATCAACACAATTAAGGTTACAGACTATTAATAAACGGAGGAAACTATGGGACTTATTGTTCAGAAGTTCGGCGGTTCGTCAGTGGCGGACGCCGAAAGAGTAAAGAATGTTGCCCGTATTGTAACGGACACCTATAAGCAGGGAAATGATGTTGTTGTCGTTGTTTCTGCTCAGGGTGATACTACGGACGACCTTATCGCTAAGGCAGGCGAGGTAAATCCGCATCCTGCCAAGAGAGAGATGGACCAGCTTATGGCTGCAGGAGAGCAGATTTCGATTTCGCTTCTCGCAATGGCTATTGAGGGTATGGGATTCCCCGTAATCAGCCTTCTCGGCTGGCAGGCAGGCTTCAACACAAACTCGATTTACGGCTCTGCAAGGATTAAGAACATCAGACCTAACAGACTTCAGGCTGAGCTTGCAAAGCATAATATAGTTGTTGTGGCAGGCTTTCAGGGTATCAACAGGTATGATGATTTAACAACGCTCGGCAGGGGCGGCTCTGATACCTCAGCGGTTGCGATTGCGGCTGCGCTTCGCGCTGACAGATGTCAGATATTCACTGATGTTGAGGGCGTTTATACGGCTGACCCGAGAAAAGTCGAGGGCGCTAAAAAGCTTGATGAGATAACCTATGACGAGATGCTTGAGCTTGCGACGCTCGGCGCTCAGGTACTCAATAACCGTTCAGTTGAAATGGCAAAAAAATACGGAGTGGAGCTTGAGGTGCTTTCATCACTCAATCCGATTCCGGGAACAATAGTTAAGGAGCATATAAAAATGGAAAAAATGTTAATTCGCGGCGTAACAAAGGATACTGATGTCGCTCTCGTTTCAATCTTAGGCTTAAAGGATACCCCCGGCGTAGCTTTCAAAATTTTTGCAAAGCTTGCTCAGAAGAATATGAATGTAGATATCATTCTCCAGTCCTTCGGCAGGGACGGCACAAAGGACCTTATCTTTACCGTCAGCAAGGACAACGGCGAGCCTGCAGTAAAGCTTCTTGAGGATATGCTTGACGACTGCAGAATTGTCTGCAACACAAATGTTGCAAAGGTTTCAATCGTCGGCGCAGGTATGGAATCCCATCCGGGCACAGCGTCAAAGATGTTTGAGGCGCTCTTTGAAAGCAATATCAACATCCAGATGATTTCAACCTCGGAGATTAAGATTTCCGTAATCATTGATGCCGAAGAGGCTGACCGCGCAGTTTCCGCAATTCACAAAGCTTTTATTCCGAACGACTGATTGATATAACAAAGAACACCTCGCCTAATGGCGAGGTGTTCTTTTATATTATACATATTATTTGTATTTTTTGAGGTTGTCCTCGCCGAGCTCCTCGAGGAATTCATCGTAGGTTCCCTTGCGGTCAAGGAATTTATCGCCTGAAATTTCGATAATCCTGTCCGCAACCGTTTGAACAAACTGATGGTCGTGCGAGGTGAAAAGGATTGTTTCGGGATAGCGGATAAGTCCGTTGTTAAGCGCTGTGATTGACTCGAGGTCAAGGTGGTTTGTCGGCTCGTCGAGTATCAGCACATTTGCGCCTGAAAGCATCATTTTACAAAGCATACAGCGCACGCGCTCGCCGCCCGAAAGTACATTTGCCATTTTAAGCGCTTCATCGCCCGAGAATAACATTCTGCCGAGCCAGCCTCTTATGTCGGCTTCAAGCGTATAGGTGGTATACTGCCTGAGCCAGTCGACAAGTGAAAGCTCAACGCCGTCGAAGTACTGACTGTTGTCGCTCGGGAAGTAGCTTCGCGAGGTGGTTACGCCCCACTTGTATTCGCCCTCATCAGGCTCCATTTCGCCCATAATAATTTTGAAAAGTGTTGTCTTTGCAACTACATCGGAGCCTACAAATGCGACCTTTTCTCTCGGATGTATTACGAAGCTGACATCGTCGAGCACCTTTCTGTCGCCGATTGTCTTTGAAATGTGGTCCACTCTCAGAAGGTCGTTTCCGCATTCGCGGTCGGGCTTGAAATCAACATAGGGGAAACGGCGTGAGGATACGGGCATTTCAATCATCTCAAGCGCGTCAAGCTGCTTCTTACGGCTTGTTGCCTGCTTTGATTTAGCGGCGTTTGCGGAGAAACGGTTGATGAAGTCCTGAAGCTCCTTAATTTTCTGCTCGTTCTTCTTGTTCTGGTCCCTTGCCTGACGCTGGCGCATCTGTGTGTATTCGTACCAGAAATCGTAGTTACCCGTGTAAAGTGTGATTTTACCGAAGTCAACATCGCAGATATGCGTGCAGACCTTATTTAAGAAATGACGGTCATGCGACACAACGATAACCGTGTTTTCAAAGTCAAGAAGGAAGTTTTCAAGCCATCTGATAGCCGAGAGGTCGAGGTGGTTTGTCGGCTCGTCGAGAAGAAGAATATCGGGATTTCCGAAAAGAGCCTGTGCAAGAAGCACCTTAACCTTCATATCCGAAGGAAGCTCAGCCATTTTCATATAGTGGTATTCGTCGGATACGCCGAGCTTGTTGAGCATAAACGCTGCGTCGCTCTCGGCATTCCAGCCGTCCATATCCGCAAATTCAGCTTCAAGCTCACCTGCGCGTATGCCGTCCTCCTCGGAGAAATCCTCCTTCATATAAAGGGCGTCCTTCTCCTCCATTATTTCAATGAGTCTCGGATTACCCATAAGAACCGTGCGCAGTACCTCGTACTCGTCGTATGCGAAATGGTCCTGCTTGAGTACGGAAAGTCTTTCGCCGGGCGTGATGAAAACCTCGCCCTTCTGTGAGTCAAGCTCGCCCGAAAGAACCTTTAAAAATGTTGATTTACCTGCGCCGTTTGCGCCGATTATACCGTAGCAGTTACCTGCGGAGAAGGTTACATTAACTCTTTCAAAAAGTACCCTTCCGCCAAACTGAACGGTTACATTGTTAGCTGAAATCATCTGACTGACCTCCATTCATATTAACAGCATAGTATTTTAGCACATAATATTTTAAAATACAAGTACAATTTAGGAGTTATAACGGTATGCGTTTCTGTCATATTTGACAGTTTAGTATAAATTAGTATATAATATATAAACATAATATTGAAACGAGGTATGATTATGCTTTCACTTGTAATACCCTGCTATAACGAGGAGGGCAATGTTGAAAAGTTTTTCAGCGAGACAAACAGAGTATTTGAGGGTAAGGTTGACGAGTACGAATTTGTTTTTGTAAACGACGGCAGTACCGATATGACGCATAAAAATCTTAAAAAGCTCTATAATGAGAACAGGGACAGCAATATTCAGGTGCTTTCCTTCAGCCGTAATTTCGGCAAGGAATCCGCTATCTATGCAGGACTTACACACGCAAACGGCGATATGGTTTGCCTGATTGACGCCGACCTTCAGCAGAGACCTGAGGTCGTGCTTGAAATGCTTGAGGTTATGAATTCCGACCCTGACCTTGACTGCGTTACCGCATATCAGGACGAGCGTAAGGAAAGCGCTTTTATGACCAAGGTCAAGTCAGCATTCTATAAGGTTATAAATAAGATAAGCGATGTTGATTTTGTCAACGGCGCCTCCGATTTCCGTCTTATGAAAAGAAATATGGTTGACGCCATACTTAGTATGTCGGAGTTCCACCGCTTTTCAAAAGGCATTTTCAGCTATGTCGGCTTTAACACGAAGTACATCCCCTATATTGTGGCAGAGCGTGAGAGCGGCGAGTCCAAATGGGGCTTTCGTAAGCTTTTCAGATATGCGCTTGAGGGTATTTTTGCCTTCTCAACAAAGCCGCTTACAATTTCAACCTATGTCGGATTTTTCTCGGCAGTCTGCTCGGTTATTTATCTGATTGTTGTAATTGTTCAGAAGCTCGCCTTTGATATTAAAGTTCCGGGCTATGCAACAATAGTCGTGCTGATTCTTTTTATCGGCGGCATACAGCTTTTCAGCCTCGGTATTCTCGGGGAATACATCTCAAAGATGTATGTTCAGGTTAAGAACAGACCCGTATATATTCTGCGCGAACATCTTTCAAATACAAAGCTTTCGAGCGACGCGCTCCTCAGCACCGACTTCAATCAGGTTTTAAATGAAATAACACCCGCCGAGGACGAAAAAACGGAGGACTGATATGCCAAAAACACTTGACATCGCTGCGCAGGAGGGTCTACACTTTGACAGGCGGACAGCCAGACCTTTAACTAAATATTCAAGGCGCGAGTCAGGAATAGAGCTGCTGAAAATAATTGCTATTTTTGCGATAGTTATAAGTCATACGGTACAAACATTAACGAGCAAAAACAAATATGTCGGTTTCAGTGATTATGTTTTTGACATCAGTCATTCAACGACAGACCCACTAACTTTTGTTTTTATGCTGTTAAGATATCTCGGACAGTTCGGGAACATTGTGTTTTTTATTTGCTCAGCGTGGTTTCTTGTGGACAGCAGTAAATCAAGCGGAAAAAAGGTTGTAAACCTTATATTTGAGATTTGGTCTGTATCAATTATTATATTGGTAATCACATATGCTTTACTGGACGGAAATATAAGCAAGAATTTTATTGCCGATTCATTATTTCCGACATCTCGAGCTTCAAACTGGTATATGACTTGTTATATACTCTTTTATCTTATTCATCCGCTATTGAATAAAGCGATTGATTGTTTAACACAAAAGAAACAATTATTGTTTATTACGGTTGCGTGTTTTTTGTATTTTGGTATAGGTTATGCTAATGCCGTTATTTTCGGAGGGACACTGTTTTTTGCAAGCGCGCTGATTCAATGGTCTGTAATTTATTTCACGGTTTCATACATAAAAAAATATACGCCGCAATTTTGTGAAAACATCAAGGCGAATTTTGCTTTGCTGTTCCTTGCAGGCGCAGGGCATATTTTTGTTGTTTTTGCCATAAATGTGCTTGGATTGAAAATAAGCGCAATGGACGGTAAAACACTTAATCTTGTAGATGTTATAGGTCCGTTTTTGATAATAATTGCAATAACACTATTTAATATTTTCAGAAAACTGAAATTCAAAAATATAATGATTAATTATGTATCAAGCCTGTCAATGCTCATTTATATAATTCACGAGAATATTTTGCTTCGTACATATTTCAGACCGAGAATCTGGCAATACATATTTTTGAATTACGGATATACACATCTGCTTCTGTGGGTGTTTGCCGTGGCTTTAGCAATTTTCGTTTGCAGCTTTGCAGTTAGTTCGCTTTACAGATTATTATTCGGCAAGCTTAATGCAGTTATCAGTAATAAGCTATATAACATCATAGAATCAGTTTACAGGAAATATGAAGCGGTTATACTGAAAATCAAATAAAGAAATAAAACGGCTTACCGTATATCCGACGGTAAGCCGTTTGTTTTATATATGCAGGATTGCTGTTGCGAAGGTGAAGTAGACGAGAAGGGAGATTGCGTCGACGATTGTTGTGATAAACGGCGACGACATTACCGCAGGGTCAAATTTCATCTTCTTTGCGATAATCGGAAGCGTACAGCCGATTATCTTAGCGCAGATAATTTCAACTACAAGCGTCAGGCTGATTACGAGATTAACGGGAATTGTAATATCGTAATTGCCGAGAAGCGTGCGGTCAATAAGCCAGATTTTAACAAAGTTTACAAGCGAGAGCGACACTCCGCAGAGAAGACCAACGCGTATTTCCTTCCATATTACACGGAAGATATCCTTCATATCAATCTCGTTAAGCGAGAGCGCACGGATAATCGTAACGCTTGCCTGTCCGCCCGAATTACCGCCCGTGTCCATAAGCATGGGTATGAAGCTTGTGAGAATTATAAGCGCGTTTAACTTATCCTCGAATTTTGTGATAATCATTCCCGTGAAGGTCGCGCTGACCATAAGAAGCATAAGCCACGGGATTCTCGATTTCCAGGTTTCAAATACGCCGATTTTAAGATAGGGCTTTTCTGTGCTCGGCACAATAGCGTTCATCTTATGGATATCCTCAGTCGTTTCCTCCTGAATGACATCAATAGCGTCGTCGACGGTGATGATACCTACAAGCCTGCCCTCCATATCGACAACGGGGAGCGCAAGAAAGTCATATTTTTCAAAAAGCTTTGCCGCAATTTCCCTGTCGTCATGGGTGTAGACATAAATTATATTCGTCTCCATAAACTCCTCGATGAGGTCGTCCTCCTCGTGAAGCAGAAGCTCTTTTACCGTGGTAACGCCTATAAGATGCCTTGACTCGTCAGTAACATAACAGGTGTAAATTGTTTCCTTGTCAACGCCTGTTCGCCTTATTCTTTTAAAGGCGTCCTCAACGGTGTTGTCTTTTTTCAGGTCGACGAACTCGGGCGTCATAATTGAGCCTGAGGAGTCCTCGGGGTATTTCAGCAGAGCGTTGATTGAAGCCCTTGTTTCAGCGTCCGTACTGCGCAGAATTCGCTTTACGATTGTAGCCGGCATCTCCTCTATGATGTCAACGGTATCATCGAGGTAAAGCTCGTCAATGACCTCTTTAAGCTCGTTATCGGAGAATGCGCGGATGAGCGCCTCCTGTGTGTCGCCGTCAAGCTCAACGAAAGCGTCCGACGCCTCCTCCTTTGGCAGAAGCCTGAAAAGAAGCAGCCTTTTGTCCTCGGGTATTTCCTCAAAAATAAGCGCTATATCGGCTGAGTTCATCTCAGCCACGCTCTCTTTAATCTGAGAATATTTCTTTTCTTCAAAAAGATTTGAGATTTTTTCTGTTATCTCATCAATGGTGAGCTCTTCATTATCCATAATCAAATCTCCTTTCTTTTGAAATTCAGGGCGTTATTCTTCCTTTTCTTCTTTTCCGTCAGCCTCTTGTGCTTCGCCTTCGGCTTCCTCTTCGTAATCCGCCGGGGCTTCCTCAGCTTCGGGAAGTGAATAAAACGCAGTTTCCTCCGCGTCGTAAGGGGACACCGCAATACGCCTTGTAAGCTTATAAAGCAGGTAAAGCACTAAAGCGCCGCCTGCAACTGCGCCTGCGATGACATAAAACATTGTGTTCTGATAAAAATGCGTGCCGTCAACAAAGGATACAAAGCCCTCCTGAGAGCGCTCCGCCTCGACCTGAGCGACGGTCTTGTTAATTCTTCTTACCTTGAAGGTGTAGAGCTTTTCGCTGCCGTCCGTTGCAATGCATTTTACGGGAATGTTGAAGTTCTTGCCCTTGTTCGTCCAGCTCTCGACATACTCCGTCTTTGCATAGATATTGTCGGCGACAACGCTTATTACAACCTCGTCCAAATCCTTCGGGATATAGAGTTTGTAGGTTGTGTCGGTGTCGTTAAGCTCCTTGTCAAGCTCGCCTAAATTACAGCTGAAATAGCTTAAGGAGTTGTTTGAATTCTCCTCATATTCAGCAGGGTTTGAGTAACTGAAAACATAGCTCACGCCGCTGCCCGTCGCAGTGCTGAGCGTTACCTTCACACCTGTCTGATGTCCTATATCGTCAAGCGTGTATGTTACGAGAAGCTCGCAGTCGCCTGCGTCCTCGGCAAGCTGATATGACTTGAGCGTAGGCGCTTCGGTGTTGTTTGTCAGAGTGATAGTGTATTCAAGTGCATCACTCCTGAAAGTCGTGTCCAGTGCAGCGTTGTTGAATTCAATTGACTTGAGCGCAGGCGCGTCAGCGGCAGCAAAGCACTGAAGCGGTACTGCGATAAGCATTGTAAAAACGCACAGCAGAATACTAAGCTTTTTCATATTTCCCCCTTGCACAGTTAATAAATAAGTATATAACTGAGCCTTTCCTCAAGATACTCCCTTATGTCGCTGTCGCAGGTGATAACAAGCACCTCGTTTTCAGCGGGAGAGTATCCGTTTATAATATCCTCAGCGCTTTGCGCGTCGGTTATTTCCGTGTTAACGGCTTTCAGAAGCTTTACATCATCTCCCAAATCATTGTAAAGCTTTGCCGAAAGTGTCTCAAAGCCGTCGCCGTAGTTTTCCGAAATCTCATCAGGAAGCTCGCAGTAATCAAGCACGAAGACTTCAATACCGAGATTTTTCGCCTCCTCGATAATTCCTTTTATATAATTATATGTATTTTCGGAGTCGGGATTTAAGTAAGCGCTTGAGCCGTATTCGTAGATATCGCCGTCAACGGTTACGGCGTTTGATTCGTCGGCTCTTGCTGCGATATTGTCCCTGTATACGCAGACCCTGCCCACAGGTAAAATATCATTCTGCTTTAACTGCCCGACCGACTTACCAAGGTCGCCTGCAGGCGAAGCAATAGCGCCGTAAGCGGAAATCGTTGCAAGCGCGCTCTGGTATCCGACCGTGCCGTCCTCGCGCTTCAGGTCGATACAAACGCTTGAAAATCCGCTCTGCGAAAGCTCGCTTATAACGGAGTCGAGCATAACTCCGCCGTCAAAGGACAGCGGCTGCTCAAGTCTTGCCTGAAGCTGAATAGTCGCAACGGCTACGCCGTTATCGCTCTCGTAAGTTCTTCCCTGACCCGAGTTTCTTATAATGCGTACATCGCCGATAATGTATCCGACGCTGATAATACAGAAGCAAAGCACTGCAATTATTACAGTGCGAAGCGCCTTTCGCTTTTTCTCCTTTGAAAAGCGGGATTTGCCTCTCGGCTGATTTACAGCCTTGTTGCCGTTGCCGTCGTCGATATATTTGTCGGCAAAGGGAATTTTTCTTCCCTGCGGCTCCTGCGTCCACTGCGTATTACGCTTTTTATCGTTATAAAAACGCTTCTTGCTCATAACTCAGTTTTTCAGCTCCTGTATGGTCCTTGCAGGGTCGTCGCTTTTAAATACTGCGGAGCCTGCGACAAAAACATTCGCGCCTGCCTCCCTCGCAATCTTAACCGTTTGAGTGTTAATGCCGCCGTCAACCTGAATGTCAAGCTCGGGGCATTTCCTGCGAAGCTCGGTGATTTTAGGCATAACGCCCTCCATAAAGCTCTGCCCTCCGAAACCCGGCTCAACCGTCATAACAAGCACCATTGAAAGCCTGTCAAGATAAGGATATACGGTTTCAATCGGGGTGTTCGGTTTAACTGCAAGCGCAGCTTTGCAGCCGCAGGATAATATTTTGTCAATCGTTTCAGACACATCGCTGTCGCATTCAACATGGAAGCTGATGATATCGGCGCCTGCGTCAACAAAATCCTCTATATATTTAAGCGGCTCGCTTATCATCAGATGTATGTCAAACGGCACCTCGCATACGCGCTTCATCGCCTTGATAACAGGAGCGCCGATTGAAATGTTCGGTACAAAGTGGCCGTCCATAACATCAAGATGGATTAAATCCGCACCGCCGTTTTCACATTTTTTCAGCTCGTCTGCAAGCCTTGAATAATCGCTTGCGAGCATTGAGGGTGATACCTTGTATTCCATAATATCTCCGTAGTGTTACTTTTGGTTATAATATTATAATATAAAAGACAAAATAAATCAACCTCAGAAAAACTGTGAGGGTTAAGCATACCTGCGCGCCCCGATATATATTTGTAAAACTGAAATACCGATAATGCCTTTTATACCTTTTTCGGCAATAGAAAAGACCTGCCATGAAAGACAGGTCTTTTCTATAAGGGGTAAAAATTTATGATAAAACTAAAAGCTTTTATAAACTCTTAGGTTTATAAACTATATATAAAAAGGTTGAGAAAGAATTTCTGCAACCTTGGTTGCGTAGCGCGCAAAGCACAGGTTTATAAGAAAGGGGGATTCTTATGAAAATTATCAGGGGGATGAACCCTGTGCCTGCGTTTTAAAGAAAGGAACAAGCGCCGCCGTTTTTAAGGAGAGAACAAATATGTTTGGGATGGCGTTCACCTGTCTGACCGTTCGGTCTTTCCTCTCTTTGAACATCATTATAGTCTTAGTTTGTCAAAAGTCAAGTTATTTGTGCAAGTTTCTCTTTATGTAACATTTTGCACAAGCAAAGTTTTATTTTTTTGTGCAAAATATACAAGGATTAGCCCATTTGACTGCCTAAGAAGGCGGCTGCAACCTGTACAAGTTTTATGTCCGCCTCGCTTGGAAGAGTGTGCTTTTCATCCTCGAGCATCGCAATTGCACCGCTTACATCGCCGCCGTATACAATCGGATAAACAACGCTTGCATTCCTGCCGACGCCTTCAATCGCATTTATCGCAGGTACCTTTCTTGTAGCAATATGCACGGCGCGGTTTTCCATAAGCTCCTCAATATTCTTGCTTACGCGCCTTTCAAGCACCTCGCGTTTGCTGATACCCGAGCAGGCGATAACATGGTCGTTGTCCATAATAGCAACGGGCATACCGCCGTTTTTGTGCAGCACCTCGGCATACTGACCTGCGAAATTAGCAAGCTCGCCTATCGGCGAATACTTTTTAAAAATAACCTCGCCGTCCGCGTCGGTATAAATCTCCAGCGGGTCACCCTCTTTTATTCGGAAGGAGCGGCGGATTTCCTTCGGTATTACTATTCTGCCAAGGTCGTCAATCCTTCTTACAATTCCTGTAGCTTTCATAATTCTCACCTTTAATTCATAATTGTTACTGTTATATTTTGCACATAAATAAGGAACATATGTAAAAGAGAAAATGAGAATTTCTGTAAAAAACGAAAGGAATTATTATTGTTGATTTTAAATCCGAATTAATATATAATTGTGTTGAAATTAAAATTAATCAGGAGGAGTGAATTATGGTTTTTTCAAAAGCCACGGCAAAACCCATCAAAGCGTTACTCTCATCTCTGTTAGCGGTACTGCTGATAACAACGAGCCTGCCTTTTACGGCGATGGCGGAGGTTGACGATTTTTTTGAGCAAGGCAGCCTTATATTCTTGGTTACCTCAGAGGGAAGCGGAAGCGAGGACTGCACCGTAATGGCGGCGTTCAATGAAAATCTTGACCCCGAAGCTATTACCGAAATAAAGGTTCCGGGTACGGTTAAGCACGACGGTAAAATTTATAGCGTAACAGCGCTGACCGACAGTGCTTTCGGAAGCTGCACATCTCTTAAATCTCTTGATATGTCGGAATGTACGGGATTGGTTTCTATCGGTATGAGCGCATTTGTTGATTGCGAAAAGCTAAGCTCAATAACCATTCCGTGCAATTTCAATAAAGCTTTATTCCAGGATACAGGTATCGTTACCTCCGAAGACAGTTTCAGGATTGAATATGTTTCATTAGGTAACGGCGATGAGGGCGGCGGCTCTGATGTAACCGAAACATCCGGAGGCACCTTCACCTATGTACATAACTGGGTAGAAGACAGCAGTAACGCCGCACAGCATAAATGCTCCCGTTGCAATAAAGCCGAAGCACACTACGGCGGAACGGCAAAATGCGACGGAAAAGCCAAATGTGTTGCCTGCGGCAGCGAATATCAGACCGCTGCGCAAGGCGGACACCAGTGGGAGGTGATACCCTCCACCATCGGGGCAGTCTCCGCCGAGTATAAATGCGAAGCATGTAAACAGACGGAGGAGCAAAGCATAAGCACCGACAGCAGCGCTGAGTATAACGGAAAGAATCTGAATATAATTTTACAAGACCCATACAAAGTATTACCCGACGGCACGACAATAAAGAGCACTTCTGTAGAATCGGGCTCCGAAAGATACAACGAGCTTCTGGCACAGTTAGACAGTAAAGATACGATTCACAATTTAGCGTTATTTGAATTAGAATTGTTTAACTCCACAGGTGGAAAAATCAGCGGAGAAACATCAGGATATGTAAGAGTTCTGATGCAGATACCAAGTGGTTGGAGCAAAGATGATTTGGAAGCTGTTTTGATTACGGAAGGCTCTGACATTATTTTTGAAGAGAGCATAATTACCATTGACGGAACAGATTATCTGGGCTTCTGGACAAATCACTTCAGCCCGTACGCCCTCATTGAGAGCGCAACGGAAAAAGGTACTTCCTCAGAGGGAAGGGACACTTCAAAAACATCGCCTGCAACGGGTAATTCGGATTTCGTGCTGATTTCGGCTCTTGCGGCAGTTTCAGCATCAGCGGTAACATTCATATACCTTATTATTGAAAGAAAAAGAAAAAAAGCATAAACTGAAATTAAGGACCATACGGCGTCCGTAATAAAAGAATTTTTTTACAAAAAATCCCTGCATACATCGGTATGCAGGGATTTCATCGTTTTAAATATACGGATTTTGTTAAACTATTTTATCAAATCTTTTACTACTTCGCTTGCGATTATCAAGCCTACTGTGCTTGGGACGAAGGCGGTGCTGCCGGGTACCTGTCTGCGTGAGGAGCCGTTGGGTACTTTCTCATATGCGGGCACAAGCGGCAGTTCCTTTGAATAAACGCATTTCAGGCGCTTTATTCCGCGTTTTTTACATTCGCGGCGCATAACCTTTGCAAGCGGACAGACGGAGGTTTTATATATATCGGCGACCTCAAAATCCGCAGGATTCAGCTTATTGCCTGCGCCCATCGAGCTTATTATCGGCACGCCTGCCTCCTGCGCTTTTTCCGCGAGAGTGAGCTTGCCTGCGACGGTGTCGATTGCGTCAACAATATAGTCAAACTGCGAAAGGTCAATCTGCTCTGCCGTTTCGGGTGTGTAAAAAAGATTGTATTTATCAATTCTGATTTCAGGATTAATGTCGAGAAGGCGTGCCTCAGCCGCGTCGGTTTTAAGCATACCTACGGTGCTTTGCGTTGCGACAAGCTGTCGGTTAAGATTTGACGGCGCAACGGTGTCGTTATCAATCAGCGCAATGCCGCCGATACCTGAACGCACGAGCGCTTCGGTGCAGTGGCCGCCGACTCCGCCTATACCGAATACAGCTACGCGGCTTTTATTCAGCTTATCCATAGCCTCATCGCCGAGGAGAAGCCTTGTCCTCTGAAAAATATCCATAAAATCACCTTAGATAAATATATCATTACTTTTATTCAATGTCAATTTTCTGCATTTACAAGAGTATATATCAATGATATAATATTATAAAAATGTGGTTCAGGGGATTATATGGAAAATTTCAAATTCTATCTTATAACGGATACGCATTATTTTAAAAATTCGCTTGGCGCTTACGGTGCCGAGTATGATAAATTTATGCGTTATGAGCAGAAATGCTTTGCCGAAACGCAGAGTATTAATGAGGCTGTTTTTGACTGGCTTGAAAATGCTCACGAGGCGGAAACCGTTTTTATCGCAGGCGATTTGTCCTTTAACGGAGAGAAGGAGAGCCATCTTGAATTTATCAGGCATTTGCATAAGCTCAGGGAGTCGGGCAAGAAAATATATGTTATAACTGCTGACCATGACTTTAAGGAGCATCCCTTTGCCTTTGATGACACGGGCAGGCTTGAGCCCGAGGGAACAAGCAGGGATGAGCTTTTTGACTTGTATTATGAATTCGGCTTCAGCGACGCTATTGCGCTTGACAGGGAGCATCTTTCGTATGTTGCGCAGCTTTGCGACGGCGTAAGGCTTCTTGCGCTTAATAACGACGGCTCAAGGACGGGCAAAAGGGAATTTGATGAGGCTCAGCTTGAATGGATTTCAGAGCAGACGAAAAAAGCGCGCGAGGACGGACAGATGATGATTGCGATGAATCATTATCCGCTCATACCTGCACAGCCGATAATGTCGCTTGTGAACACCTCCTATCAGCGCGGAAGCTATGATGTGCTGACAATGCTTGCCGATGAGGGCGTTCACCTCGTTTTCACAGGCCATATGCATAATCAGAGTATTAATTATATAGATACACAGAAGGGCAACAGGATTTACGATATCTGTACGGGCTCGATTATTGCAGACCCGTCGGTTATCCGCCTTGTTGAGATTAAGGACGAGCATACGGCGGAGATAAAGACCTATGACGCGCCCGATTTTGAGTGGGACACAAAGGGCAAAAGCTGTAAAAAATATCTTGAGGATTTGTTTGATAATATGATTTTAAACACCTTCCTTGATATTGAAAATGACCCGTACAATTTTATGCGAAAGGTCGGCGCAGGGGATAAGACAAAGCTCTTTCCCATTGTAAAAAAGCTCGGTAAAATCCTTAATCATATAACTGTCGGAAGGCTTGCGAGGCTTTTAATGATTAAATGTGATAAGAGCATTAAGGATATGCTTTTGAGGGATTATGCGAAGGAGCTTGTAAGACAGGTCTTCGAGGGCAATCAGACCTTTAAGGAGGGTACGCCGAAGGGCGATTTGTTCCTTGCTTTTATCGGCAGGATGAAGCCTTTTCTTAAAAAGGTGAAAGCGAAAACCTTTGACGGAAAGCCTGCGGACATCTGTGATTTACTTAAAAATTCGGCAGGTAATTATGATATAGATGATTATAATGCAGAGCTGAAATTTTAAAGCATAACGCTGATTTACGCCATTTCGCATTTTGTTAACAATTTGTTAATTTTTCTATTGACTTTTAATACATATTTATATATAATAGTTGTGAATTAATCAGAAAGGAACAAAATATATGAAAACACAAAAGAAACTTTTATCACTTATTCTTGCTGTTTTAATGGTAGTATCTATGATGCCGTTAAGCGCAATTCCTGTATTTGCTGCAAAAAAGGCAGACGCGACAGGTAACTGCGGTGTGAACGGCGGCAATAACGCTACCTATCTGGTGGAAGATACTGACAGCGATGGAAAGTATGATAAAATTACCATCAGAGGTTCAGGAGATATGATGAATTGGAGTTATTCAAACTATGCTCCCTGGTACAAAGGCGACTATTATAGCTATATCAAGACAATAGTTGTTAACAGCGGTATCACCTCAATAGGCGATTATGCTTTCTATAATTGTTACAAAGCTACGAGCGTAACGATTCCGGACACTGTTACAAAAATCGGTAAGGAAGGTTTTTATTCTTGTTACGAAGCTGACATCACCATACCGCCTGAAGTTACAAGTATTGGCGATAATGCTTTTAGCAGTTGCAGAAAGTTAAAAAACCTTACGCTCCCCGGTACGTTAACCAGCATAGGTTCTTTTGCTTTTACATGGTGCTCAGGGCTGGAAAGTATTGTGATACCCGATAGTGTTACTTCGATTGGACAGGATATATTAGAGTATTGTACATCTCTTAAAAGTGCAACTTTACCTTCGGGTATGACTTATATACCTCACGGCACGTTTTATGGCTGTAGTTCGCTTACCGACATAACCATTCCTGCCGGAGTAACAGGTATCACAGATAGTTCATTTTACGGCTGCTCCGCATTAAACGGAATAACCCTTCCAAGCGGTGTTAGAAGCTTAGGTGAGAATGCTTTTCGAAATTGTACATCGCTTACAAGCATAAACATTCCTGCGGGTGTTACCTATATTAGTAATTATGCATTCAAGGGTTGTACGAATTTGGAAACAATAACCTTTGAACGCCCGGATACCGCACATAATCTTACATTAAGAAATGATGTATTTGATGAAAATCAGTCTCTTGCTTATACAGGCAGCGGAAACTTAGGTCTTCTTGACGGCGAAACCGTTTTGGAAGAGGGCGCAACTCTTTCAGATTACAATAGCAAAACTCTTACATGGGGTGTTGTAGGCGAAGCTGCAATCGGCAGCACAACCTATGAGACCTTTGCAGAAGCGCTTGCAGCAGCGCAGACAGGCGATACAATCACACTTTTAAAGGATGTAGCTGTTGATTCAACAATCGTTATCAACGACGGCAGAAACATCACAATCGACACAAACGGCAAAGAAATCAGTTCAACCGTTCGTGTATTTGAAATCCGCCACG
>CADAUV010000015.1 GCA_902791235.1 Oscillospiraceae bacterium | reverse complement strand
CAACCTCATTAGCTTCTCGGCAACCAAGGAGTGGGACGACAACAGCAACAACGACAACCTGCGCAAGGACGTTACGCTGCACCTGGAACGCAAGATTGGCAACGGCGCGTATACAGCTCTTAACTATGCGGAGAATTCCACTACCTCCTCCGTTAAGGTAACAAATCTGTTTAACGACAATACTCCCGACACTCCGCAGAGCATAACAATCACTCCGAGAGCGTGGAGAGGTATTGCAAATAACTATGTTGAAGGCACGCCGATAACAATTAATTACCTTACAAGACCTACGCTCGGCTACTACAACGCTAACGAAGAGTTAACAACACTCAGAGACGGCACTGAGCTTACAAGCGACCAGCTTATTACACTCAGCGGCGTTACAGGCGCAGGCTTCAACTACTATCTCAGCGTGGACGGTACTAACTGGACCGAGCCGATAAGCGTTGCTAGCTACACCTTCTCACCGTTCAGCGGCACATATGCAGTTAACGGACAGCAGGTTAACTTCGCAAATAAGGTTAAGGTTTATGTTAAGGCTGAGGCTACTCACAGCGGCAGCGTATCGGTAGCAACCGACCCCGTTTATGTTTACCTTAAAAAGAGCGCTCCGCTCGAGGTATACTTCGCTGACGACGCGACGGGTACAAGAAACGCAAACAAGTTCGGCGCTGACGGTCATTTCTATATCAACACCAACCTTTACAGCGGCGAGCAGCTCTATTACAAGGTTATCGCCGACGGCGCGGAAACATGGGAAGCAACTCCGTACAATGTAAACAGCGGTATTGATTCCGACAGATATTACACAAACAACACTTCGGTTATTATCGAGTTCTATGTTGAGAACAACGGAGGCAAGACATTATTTGCCAAGGGTACCTTCGTTAACGAGAAATACAATGACTTTGTTTTCCACGAGAGCTTCGACCACGCAAGCACAAGCGGAACAACACTCAACCTCAGCAACGGCGACACTGCTCTTATTTCCGGCGGCAGCGGCACAGCTTCCGTACTTGAAGGCGGCGGCTGGATTGACAGCAGCGGAAATTCTCCCGACTGGAGAAACGATGTTCTCAAGATTAACGCTAACAGCACCGCTCCCGGTAACTTCATCAGGCTTAACACAAATCCGCTTTCCGACCCCGGCGTTGCTACAATGGCGAAGCTCAACGGCGTAACAATCAGCTTCTGGCGCTATCTTGAAAGAAACGGCGCATGCGCTGACCTTGACGCATCGGGCGACCCGACAGGCTACAACTGGCGTAACGCTATTGCTTTTGACGACGGCAACAGCCAGAACAAGCAGGGCTATTACCTTGTTGAAGTTAACGGTACTAATTCAATCTGTGAAACACAGGGCACTAACTACTACGACTACACTCAGGAAAATCAGGACCCGACGGGCCACGCGGCAGGTAACAAGCGAGGCAACTGGGTTAACATTGTAGTTACAATCGACCCCGCTAACGGCGTAACGCTTTACACCAACGGCGAGCCTCACGAAATGAAGGCTAACTACCCGAAGAAGGGCGGCGAGTTCGCTTCTCTTACAGAAGGTCAGGTTGCACAGCGGATTATTGACTTAATCACCTCCAACAGTACAAATATGTATTTCAACTACGGTGATGGATGGGAGGGCAACGATTACGACCTCTATCTCGACGACATCCGTATTTACACAGGTGTTAAGACTCAGCTTGATATCAACAATATGTACATCTCTGATGACGCTGATATTCAGAGCGACTTAACCTCAACCTCACACGACCCGACGAATGTTACTGTTTACACCCTTGCACACAGTGTTACTTACACAGCTTATGACGAAAACGGAAACAGCAAATCAGTAACTCTTGCGGCAGGCACGACAGTAGGTCAGGAGGTTATCGACTACTGCGGACTTAATCCGATTGCAGGAAAAGGCGATGTAACAAAGATTGATTACTACAGCTTTGGTACGGGCATGACAATCTACCATTATAAAAATGAAAATAATAAATGGAAATGGGAGGTTGTCGGCGACGACGCAGGCAGGTGCGGTTATCAGAACCAGAAGCTCTTCGGCGCTGAGTACCATACAGGCATTAAAAAGGCTCTTGATTATGCTGCAGGGTCGGGCTATACAGGCGCAGGCCATCTTGTATGGGCGCCGCATGTAATGTTCAACCTTTACACAGGCACATGGATGTACTACGGCTCAACCTCGAGCTGGGGTTCAAGCACCTCCGCAATCTTTGTCTGCGACGGCAGCGCGGGCGGAAGCATCGAAGGACCTTACACCTACAGGCAGATTGTTTACAAGTCAAGCGCACATCCGAACGCTATCGACGCGTGTGTATACTACGCTTACGACAATACAGGCAAGCCGATTACAAATAATCTTTATATGGCATTCGGCTCCTGGGGCGGCGAGAGATGTATCGCTCTTAAAACCCTCTATGCAGACGGCGACGGTAACACCTATACCACAGCATTTGACGATAACAGCTCAAAGTTCCTCTGCAACGGTATTAATAATACCCTTGAGGGCGCATCCGACGGCGGCTCAGGCGAGGGCGCGTATATCATCTATGATAACGGTTATTATTACCTCTATGTATCCTACGGTCAGAATACGGGCTCATATGTTGAGCGTGTATTCAGAAGCACAAGCCCGACGGGCGGATTCGTAGATTTCAGCGGTACTTCCGCACTTGACAACACAACCCATATCGTACACGGCGGTCAGCTTCTCGCTCCGTTTGATATGTCAAACTACGATTACACCTTCGTTTCAACGGGCCACAGCTCGGCGTACAAGGCTGTTAACAGCTACGGCGAGATTGTAAGCGTTAACGCGGCTCACGCAAGACCGCTTGCAAACGACAATCACGACTGGAAGGGACTGCCCGACGGCGCGCTCGCAACAAGGCAGTATGACTCCGGTCACACCGGCGAAACCACCGGTCCTACAGGTAATATCAGCCTTGTTAACCTTATCGGTTACACCTCTAACGGCTGGCCCGTACTCCTCCCCTATCAGTACGACGGTACGGATACTGTTAAGCAGGCTACAATGAAGCTCGACGCTAAGAAGCTTGAGGGCGTTTACGCGGCTGACGACTTACAGACAACCGAGTATTACAACTGGGCTAAGGAGTACACCTATACAATCGTCGCTGACGACGATGACGAAACGGGCATGAGCCTTTACGAGTACGGTACTGACAACAGCGGTACTATATTCACAAACTATATTGTTCTTTCGGTAGGTACCGACGGTACGCTCTACGCTAACTACTACGCTTCAAAGGCGGCATATACTGATAACCCGAGTAATATTAAGTATTACGGCGTAGTAGGTATGCACGGCAATGAGATATGCATCTCAATGATTTGCTCTGAGGATTACGAGTACACCTGGACTTACCGTATCGGCGATATTCCACAGTCAGAGGATGTTAACGCACCTGTTGACTGCGTATCAATGGACGGCGTAATCTACACCCATTTGGCAAATGATGATTATACAAAGTACGGCTATGAGATTTCCGATAACTTCAATTACGGAAAAGCAGGTGCTACCGGCGAAAGATATACAACTATCACAGTTGCATATCCTGCAAAAATTGACGCAAGTAACCCGACAGCAGTTTACTGCTTATCGGATGAGGCTCTTTGTAAGACGGGCGAATATTCGGGAAGCTCGCTTTCAATCATTCCGCTTAACGAAAACAAGTGGTATGACGCTTCAGGTAATAAGTATACGGACGCTGAGGCAATTGCAGCAGCAGGCGTGGGCAGGGACGGCTCAGTCCTCCACAGACTTTATGGCTTAAAGGGCTATGTATCTAATTATTACTTTGATGAAACAACCGGTAAATATGCCGAAAAGGGCGTATCGCTTATCGTAAGCTATACAGATATTACAGATAACGCTAAGTACAGCGAATTTGAATTCTGTTATGTAACTTACAATCCGGCAATGGCACATACAATTGTTGGTATCAGAAACAAGAGAGAAGGCGTTACAGTAATAGTTGAGACTCAAGAAGAAATGAGAGCAGGTCTTGTATTACTTACAAGATTAGAAAACTCTTACGGTTCTTCAACAAGCTATATTCCGACAGCTAAAGAAGTAAACGCTACTGTGGACGGAAACAATGAAACTGCTCATTATTTCGGCACGGGTAACTTCGATTATTTGTATCAGTTCCCGAATTCAACTGTTTCTACAACCGACAGCAATTATACAAGTGCTGCAAATATAAATGATAAATTCACTTATTATGATTCTCAGACCGGTGTTAATTCAGGTTCATTTGCTTTAGTTGAACATTATAATAGTGATTCATACGGTAATGAAAAGCCCGGCAATTTCGCTTTATTTACCGCAGCTTCAAATGTAGTCAATGCCGATTATTATATCGACTACTCAGATGACCAGAACAGTTTAATCACTTACGAAAACAATGTTCCTAAAGGATATAAATTTGATTTCTTCGCTTCAAATTTATATTGGTTACATCATCAGAATGTTAAAGCAAATAACGGCGAAACAACCGATGAAGGTATTCACAGAGCAACCTCGTTTGTAAAAAACGATACAGATTTAACAATGTCTGTTAAACCTGTTGTAACAAGTCATAATATTGATGACAAGAAAGATAGCAATCATTATTATTACATTAAAGCTAATACTGCTGTAAGCGATGATAATAATTATTTTGGCGGTATTACATCCGGTAATCAGTGGTTACTTAATAATCAGGGTACTTCACAAGGTACAAACTATGAAACTATCCTTAAAACAATGACAACTGACGGAACAGCTGATTACAGTAAGCTTACTCCCGCATTTGAATATGTGGATGCAGGCGTTGGTGAAACTGCTGATTGGCAGGGCAGGATTACATTTACCGGAACAGGCTTTAAAAATGTTACAAAAGCTACAGGCAATACGGCTGAAACAGCCCATAACTTTGCTTATGAACAAGGACTTTCGTATAAGCGCTCATGGACTGGCGGCTGGGGTGCTACCAGTGAACAGACCTTCCACTACTACAACATCGGTGTAAGCACCTGCGATAAGGGCGCTGCAAGGAGCTTCCTTGAAAACTACCTTAACAAGCAGCTTGAAACCGAGGTTGACGAAACAACGGGCGAAGCAACAGTTGTACTTGACGAATACGGCGCACCTTCACTTAAGGACGGAGTTGCTAAGGCAATCGTTCCTCAGAACTGTACGCTTGCTTCCTATCAGGAGTACATTGACGCAATGTCCGAGCTTGCATGGTTTATTGAAAACCCGACCAACACAACATTTGCTGATTACTCAGGCAGCGGCTCAAATGCCGATACTCATTATGTAACAGCATACACAAACGACGGCGAGCCGATTTACCTCACAACAGTTGCAGGCGATAACATCTTTGACGAGGGCGTTGCAAATGTCAACACCGACGAGGTACAGGCACAGCTTATCAAGAATGTAATCAAAGCTTACGAAAACCTCTTCAGCAAGCAGGACTACACCGAGGCTGAGGAAGAGTACGCAAAGATTGAGATTGCAACCACGACCACTACGGACGACACAATCAATGTTTACGCGAATGCTGAGCATACGGGTACGCCTACGGCATTTTACACCAAGGCAGACTACACTGATGATTCGTGGAACAACTTTGTAGCACTTACAAAGGGCGTTGCTCCTGCATTTGACTACGATTCCACAAAGGATAAGGGCGAAGAGTCCTGGAGAAGCGTTGAGCTTTCAGGTGCTGAGTACAGAAAGCTTGTAGGCATACTTGAAAATGCCGAGGGCGCACTTATGAAAAAGCTTGACACAAGCGAGCTTGCAAGTCTTGTTGACACCAAGTCGGACACAAGGGACGGCGGCATCTTCGCTAACGGCGAACAGCGCTACACGCTCCAGAGCTGGCTTGACCTCGACTCGACAATCGGCACGGCTGAGGGTTATATCAACAACCCGTCAGGCGACCCCGAGGCAACCTACACTGACGAAAACGGCACACAGCACAGCTTCACCGTAGGTAAATACAATGTAACGGGCGTAACCAAGTACAACTTTGATACCGTTGTTTACTACGCTCAGGAATTCAACGCGACGGACTTCACAAAGGCTAACTACGCTCAGGCTACCAACTGTTCAGCCGCTCAGGCGAATATCTACGGACAGCTTGACGCAGGAAACAGCGACGCGCTTATCAACAAGAGCCTTGTGGCTGTTGACACCGCTCAGTCATACGAAACCTACGACGCGGCTTATGCGGTTATTAACAGTGCAATCAACCTTGACAAGTATGTGGACGGCGGCAGAACGCTCATCAGCAACGAGCTTGCTAAGAGAGTAAGCGTATATGACGGCACGGCTCCGACATCAGCTTACGGAAGCGGCACGGTTTACATCACACCTACAAGCGCTCAGGCAACGGCTTACAACACCGCTACGGGCGAAAGCATCACAACCGAAACGCTCATCAAGAACGCAGTAGGCACAGGTACTGTTGACGCGTACACGGCGACGCTTCTCAGCACTGCTAACAGCCTTGAGGATGTAAACAACCTTGACACTTATGTTAAGAAGTTTACAGGTACAGTTCAGGTAACGGATGTTAACGGCGAGCCGATAGAGGGCTATGAAACACCCGTGGCTCTCACAAACAGCGATAGAGGCGGAACAAACTTCTACTACGGCGACACCTACGAGGTACCGATTCCTGAGGCAGCTCAGGGCAAGTGCGTAATCTCGGTTACCTACACCGACCCGTATAACGGCGGCGAAACGGTAAGCTCACAGAAGGTAAGCTACAACGGCACCTCCTTCTCGAAGATTGCAAACAACAATATGGAGGTAATCATCAAGATTACCGAAAACACTGACAGGGACGATTACTACAAGGTACATATCAGAAATCTCTACGGCACAATCGTTGAGACAATCTATGTAACCGAAGCAAATCTTGACAACCTTATCACTTCTGAAAACTGGGAGACAAACTCAACGCTTAACTTCACGGAAATCAGCGGCAGTGATACCCCGACAAGAGTTGCTCCTGCAGTACCGTTCTTCACCTTCAGCAAGTGGCAGTGCTCCAAGAACGCAGGCACCAAGACCGCAACCTTCACACCGTTCTACAATCAGACGGTAAGAGTTGCGCTTAACATCAACGGCGCTGACAGCGTAACAGGCGCGGCACTCACTGAGGGCACAACCTACGACACAGCATTTGATAACCTTGTTACTATTACAACAAGCGGCGTTTACGGCTGGGCAACAGTTGCTTCTGACGGCAAATATCAGATTGCCGCTTACGGCAACAGCGTACAGCTTTACGCAGTATGCGCTGAGACCTTCTACCCGATTACAAAGAGCGGCAACGACTACTATGTAAACGGCAACAAGCTCACCGCGGCGAATGTTGATGTTAAGTTTACGGTTGATACTGACACAAACGCACTTCTCAAGCAGAAGCTCGACGAAAGAAAACCGTTCGTATCACTCATTGATGTTACAACCGTTAAAAACAACGGCGGCAGATTCTCTTCAGGCTCTGCATACTGCCGTGTAACTACGGGCGCAAGCGACTACTCCGAAATCGGCGTGCTTGCTACAAGTAAGGTTGTTAATATGACTGATACAGGAATGGTTAAGGGTACTACAAAGGATTACAAGACCTCGACAGTACTCAAGACAGGTCAGTACACCTACACAATCAATTCAACGGGAAGCGGCTTCGCGGCAATCTGCTTCAGAGGTTATATCAGCTATGACCTTGATTACACAGCTAATCAGCAGAGCGCTACGCTCAATGTTCCCGAGTACTCAAATACTTTTATTCAAAGAACGGCTGCCTAAGTCAGCCACAGGAGGATTTGTAATATGAAAAAAATATATGAAGAGCCCTGGGCTGAAATTGAAAGATTCAAAGTGAAATGTATTATCACTGAGTCTCCGAACGAAGGCGGTATCGGCGAAGGTGGCGAAGGCACCAGCGAGCCCGATGAATTCTAAAAAATAAGGGGGACGAAAGTCCCCCTATTTTTTGACTCTTAAAAGTCATTCAGTATTTCAGGCGGTGATGCTATGAAAAAAAGAATAACTGCGCTGATTATTTCACTTGCCCTTATTGTTACGGGAGCGCTCACCTACACGAGCGTATTTGCAAATTCCGTGCAGTGGCGCTACGACGACGGCACGCAGACGCTTTATATCAGCGGACAAGGCGATATGGACGACTACGCGCAGGCTTTTGACTCCCCTTGGAGCGATGTTACGCTTCACATCAAAAGACTTGTTGTGGAGGACGGAGTAACCTCTGTCGGAGCAAACGCATTTGCCGGAGCCGTCGGACTTGAAGAGGTAAGCCTCTCAGACAGCGTTACGAAAATCGGCGGCAATGCCTTTGCACAGACGCCAAAGCTTTTAAGCCTTGCGCTTGGCAGTAATATTACCGCTATTTCCGATTTATCGTTTGCCAAGAGCGGCACTGACGACAAGGACGGTTTTATCCTGAGCGTTCAGGCTGGCAGCTACGCGCTTTTTTACGCGGTTAATAACAACATTCCTTTTAACTGCGAAAGCGTCAAATGCGGCGAGCAGGCGGTAAATATAGTCAAAAGCACGGCTATGCGCGCATACTTCCCCTACACTGCAAGGGTGAGCGGTACATTTAATTTTTATTCAATCAGCAGGCATGACCCGATAGGCTATGTTTACGATGAGGAATTTAATCTGCTCACCAAAAACGACGACCACGGAAATGTGAGCTATCAGGGTATGGACAGCTGTGATTTCGGGCTGAGTATCCAGCTTGAAAAGGGCAGGACATATTATTTCGCAACAAATATTTACAGCCCTGTTTCAGCGGCAAAATTCAGCGTGTTTATTATTCCTGTTTCGTACACGGTGAGCGGAAGCATAAGGGCGCTTGCAAGCGCCGACGGCACGGCTTCTCAGGAGCTTCTCACGGGCGCTACGCTAAACGGCGAGGCAACCGACGGCACATACAGCGTAAATGTCGGCGAGGAGGGCTTCACGGGAGTATTTGCCTGCGATGCTGTCAGCCAAACGCACACCTTCTCGGCGGACGACGGCGACAATATTGATATCGTCCTTCCCGTATGCGACAAAAATGCAGACAGGTATATTAACGCGAAGGACTTTGCGATAATGAAGCAGGAGGCTTCACCGTATATCGTATACTATGAAAATCAGATAAACTATCACTACTAAAGAAAAAAACTCTGTGTTTCTACACAGAGTTTTTTTCTTTATTTTACAAGTATTGTATAGCGATGGGGCGGCAGGATTATTCTTCCCTGATGGGAGGTATAATCAAAATGCGGATAGGAATTATCCCATTCCTCACCTACGGTAATAACCGTTTCCTCATCGTTATTATTTATTGCTACGAGAAGCTTACTGTCCTCACATTCACGCACATAGGCAATCGCCGAGTTTTCACAGTATATCGGCTTAAACTCACCTGTTACAAGAGCTTTTGTGCCTCTTCGTATCTGACCGAGCCTGCGATACCAGCGAAGAAGCTCCTCATTTGCATTATCCCATTCCATACACGAACGGTTGAAGGGGTCCTTCATACCCTGCATACCTATCTCGTCCCCGTAGTAGACCGAGGGCACACCCGGCAAGGTATACTGAATAAGCGACGCCATTTTCAGCATCGAGATACCCCTGAGATAATCATAGGTATCAAGCCTGTTATTATCGTGCTGCCACTGCCTTCCCTTGCCCTCAGGGTCAGGACCTGCAAGGCGTGTTATCGCCCTCTCGGTATCGTGGGTGCCGATATGATTCATAAGAGAATGAAGCACCTGCGGAGGATAATTCTCCACAATGCTCATAACCGAATTAAAGAAATATTCGCCGCTTCCGAAACGGACAAAATTAAGTATGGCGTCCGCAAACGGATAATTCATTACCGAGTCAAGCTCATCGCCGAGAAGGTACCTTCTGCGCTGTCCGTAAGCAAACTTATTGGTTGCGTCCTCCCACACCTCGCCGATAATAAGCGCGTCCTCATTCTCCGCTTTTACTGCTTTTCTCAAATCATCAAGAAAGATATCGGGAAGCTCATCCGCAACATCAAGGCGCCATCCGCTTATACCTGAGCGAAGCCATTTACGGACAATTCCGTTTTCGCCGCAGATATACTCACGGTAGCTCTCGTCCTCCTCGATAACCTCGGGGAGAAGCTTTATCCCCCACCACGCGTGGTAATCATCGGGCCACTCTATAAACTTGTACCAGCTGTAATAAGGGCTTTCCTTGCTGTTATAAGCCCCCACGCTGTCGTAACTTGAGTACATATTAAAATACTTGCTGTCGCAGCCCGTATGGCTGAACACGCCGTCAAGTATTACAGAGATACCGTACTTTTCCTTAGCTGTTCTACAAAGGCTTTCAAGGTCCTCCTGCGTACCGAGAAGCGAATCAATTTTCTCATAGTCGCCCGTATCATACCTGTGATTTGAATGAGCCTCAAATACAGGATTAATATAAATACAGCTTACGCCGAGCTGGGATATATAAGGCAGCTTTTTTTCGATGCCCCTGAGGTCGCCTCCGAAATAATCGTTATTCCAGATTCCGTTCATCTGAGCCTCGTTCCAGTAAGGCTCGCCTCCCCATTCGCGCATAACGCGAGAGGCAGGAACATTTTTCTTAGGCGTTTTTGAATTATAAAATCTGTCGGGATAAATCTGGTAGATTATTCCGCCCTTGATAAAATCGGGCGTTTTAAAGCTTTTATCATAAACCGTCAACTGAAAATCGCTGTCGGAGGCATTGATTTCGCCAACGCCGTTACCGTTGTTTTTAACAAGGTTGGTACCCCACGGAGTTTCAAGCTCAAAATGGTAAAAGTAAAGACCGAAGGTGCTTGCCAAAAAGTCAAGCTCCCAGTACTCGTCATAATCACCGCACATTCCTGCCCAGAACATATCATAATATACCGGATATTCGCCGTCGCCCTCTTTTCTTATACAGAGGGTGGCGTGATGACAGTTAAGGCTTCTCGGAACAATGATACGGAAATGACATTTCTCATCCGTCGCAAGCGCCGAAATTATTGACTTGTAACTCTTATCCCTTGAATTAAAAACCTGCATAAATACCTTCATAAAGACGGGAGGGTCCCCCCTCCCATCGAAAATTATTATTTAGACTTCTTTGAAGTCTTAGCTGTCTTCTTTGCAGAAGGTGCCATAGGTGCGCTCTTCTTTGCGCTCTTTGTTGTCTTTTCCGTCTTAACGGGCTGAGTGTGCCAGATGTTATTTGCATAATCCATAATTGAACGGTCTGCGCTGAACACACCTGCGCCGCTGATATTCATAAGACTCATTTTCACAAATGCCGCCCTGTCTGCATAAGCCTTTGAGATTTCCTTCTGTACCTTCTGGTAATCGGCAAAATCAGCGAGAGCCATATACGGGTCAACATTTGTAAGAGAGGATACAACCTCGTCAAATCTCTTGCCGTTAACACCCTGACGGATAAACTCAATTGCGCTTCTGAGAGTTTCATTATTATTATAATATTGCATCGGATGATAACCGCTGTTCTGAAGCTGTACAACCTCAGGCGTTGTCATACCGAATATGAAAATATTATCCTTGCCGACAGCGTCATAAATCTCAACATTTGCGCCGTCCATCGTGCCGAGGGTGAGCGCGCCGTTAAGCATAAGCTTCATATTGCCCGTACCCGAAGCCTCCGTACCTGCAAGTGAAATCTGCTCGGAGATATCTGCGGCAGGCATAAGCATCTCAGCTACCGATACATTGTAATCCTCAACGAATACAACCTTGAGCTTGCCGTTTACATCCTTATCGTTATTGATAAGGTTTGAAAGCGCGTCAATAAGCTCAATAAGCTTCTTTGCCATAAAGTAGCCGGGCGCTGCCTTTGATGCGAAAATATATGTCTTAGGGTGATAATCCGCATTCGGATTTTCCTTAAGCATCTGATACTCGGAAATGATGTTGAGAATATTAAGCTGCTGTCTTTTGTACTCGTGAAGGCGCTTAACCTGTACATCAAAAATTGAGTCAGGATTAATCTCAACGCCCTGCTTTCTCTTGAGGTACTCGGCAAAGCGAACCTTATTATCATGCTTAATCATATCAAGCTTTGCAAGCACCTGCTTGTCGTTTGCAAAGTCGCGAAGCTTTAAAAGCTCATCGCTCTTGGTTATAAACTTATCGCCGATAAGCTCTGTGATATAAGCTGTAAGCTCGGGATTAGCCTGACAAATCCAGCGTCTGAAAGCAATACCGTTAGTTACATTCTTGAACTTATCGGGTGTAATAGTATAAAAATCGTGAAATACCGTATCCTTGAGAATCTCCGAATGAAGAGCGGATACGCCGTTAACAGAATGTGAGCCTGCAACGCAGAGATTAGCCATTCTTACAACGCCCTGGGATACGATTGCCATACGCTCAACCTTGTCAGCGTCCTGAGTTGCGCCCCATACAAATGCTCTGAAGCGGTTGTCAATCTCCTTGGTGATTTCGTAAATTCTCGGGAGAAGTCGCTTGTAAAGCTCCTCGCTCCAGCACTCAAGCGCTTCCTTCATAACAGTGTGGTTTGTATAAGCCACTGTTCTTGTAACAAGATTCCATGCGCTGTCCCAGTCATAACCGCACTCGTCAAGCATAATTCTCATAAGCTCGGGAATAGCAAGCGTCGGATGGGTGTCGTTTATGTGAATTACAACCTTCTCGGGAAGATTGTCAAGCGTACCGTATCTCGTAAGATGACGCTGAATGATATCCTGAATTGAAGCAGATACAAGGAAATACTGCTGACGGAGTCTTAAAGACTTACCCTCGGAGGTATTGTCGGCAGGATATAAAACCTTTGAAATAGCCTCAGCCATAGCCGACTGCTCCATAGCCTTGATATATGAACCCGAATTAAAGAGCGCCATATCAAGCTCGGGCTTCTTAGCCATCCAGAGACGCAGGCGTGCAACGCCCTTACCCTTACCCGAAACATACATATCATAAGGCACTGCTGTAACAACATTGCAGTCCTTATGCTCTACATGGTGAAAGTCGCCGTCCCAGCTTTCCTCAATATAGCCTTCAAACTTAACCTCAACAGCCCTCTCGTTACGGGGTACAAGCCATACCTCGCCGCCCGGAAGCCAGAAATCGGGAAGCTCAGTCTGCCAGCCGTCAACAAGCTTCTGCTTGAAAATACCTGCCTCGTAACAAATAGAATAACCCATTGACTGAAAACCGTTTGTTGCAAGTCCGTCAAGGTAGCAGGCAGCAAGTCTGCCGAGACCGCCGTTGCCGAGACCTGCGTCGGGCTCCTGCTCGTAAAGTCTGTCGAGCTTTACACCGAAGGAGTTAAGAGCGCTTTCAAAGGTCTTTATAAGGTCAAGATTGTAAAGATTGTTCCTGAGCGAACGACCCATAAGAAATTCCATACATAGATAGTATATTTCCTTTGAGTCCTGACCCTTTGCTGCAGCACGGAATTCGCTGTGCTGCTGAATGAGCATATCCCTTACAATCATGGATACTGCCTTATAATACTGCTCGTCAGTTGCAGTCTTCGGGTCAACGCCGAAGAAATGGCTGAGCTTATCGCTGATAGCCTGCTTAGCCTGTACAATAGTCATTTTTTTCATACAAATCCTCCAAATATATCTGAGATTTTCGTTATTTATTTTATTGCGGTTTGTATATTATATACTAAAACTACATATTTGGCAATACCTAATAGATATATCTTAGCCGTTCTCTTGTCCCTCGGTCTTACCGCGCTTTAAAAATTTTGTCAGAACAAGCTGAGCAAGCTCTTTAAGGGGCTTGATATTAAGCGCAAGCATCAATGCGAAAAGGACTGCCTCAAAGGCATAAAGTCTTATTCCCGTTTCGAGCGTGAGCATAAGAACGGACTGAGTTATAAGCACCGCCGTTTCAACAAGCATAATCGGTAATCTGAAATTGATTTTAATATATCTTCTTGTATTAAGACCCCTTGTAACAAATACAACAAGGAACGCGCAGACCGTTGCAACCGCAGCGCCGTTAGCACCTATTTTAGGTATAAACACAAGATTTAAGACAATATTGGTAACAGCGCCGCTCATCGCCGTGAGAAGCGACATAAGCGACTTTTTCTCAGCCATATATACTGATGCCAGGAAGTTTACAATACAGGAATAGGTTGTTGCAATAATGAGTATCGGAACAAACTGCCACGAGGAATAGAAGGAATCGGCAACAAGTATCTTTGTTATAAGCTGACAGGTAAGAATAAGTCCCGAAGCAACCGCAAACACGCCGCCGCTGTAAACTCTGAATACATTTGTAAAGAACTTGGACCTGTCCTCAGCATTATATTCATC
Organism: Oscillospiraceae bacterium; assembly: GCA_902791235.1. GTDB lineage: Bacteria > Bacillota > Clostridia > Oscillospirales > Acutalibacteraceae > Eubacterium_R. The sequence continues at coordinate 12,594 of CADAUV010000015.1, read as the reverse complement.
GACCGCCGAAAGCTGCCATGCGTCAATAAAAATCTGAGAAAAAAGAATTACAAAATTAGGTATTTTTGAAGCGGCGGTATAAAGTCCGTTTGCACTCGAGTTGATAAAGTAGGTTACCATATATCTGTCGGATACATTTATAATCCACCATAAAATAACCGTGGGAATAAGCGGTACGCAGTACTTGAGCATCTGACCTGTTATGCCCTTTGTAAAGAGCCTCGGCGTAACATATCTGTAAAGCTTTGCCGTCAGAGCAAAGAACACTATCGAGCAGAAATCGGAGGCAATGATTGCAACAACATATCCTGTAATTCCCCATTTGAATGGTCCGAGGAAAAGGATTGTAAAAAGAAGGGTTGTCGCTGTCGCAATAATTCCGTCAATCGCAAAAAGCTTAACATATCCGCTGCCCCTCACAAATTGCTGACAAAGCTGGCGGAAGCCCGAAACAAGCACGAACACAACAATCAGGAGTATATACTCGCCGAGATTAAAGTCGTTAATACTGATTTTACTGATAAACGGGGACAGAAGCGCAAACACCGCAAAGCCCGCAAGGGTTGTGCGCACTCCGACCGTAAAGACATCCCTTTTGTCAGCCGCCTTGTCAAGAGAAAAGCGAAGCGCCGCGCTGTTGACCTGAAGGGTAACGATGGGAATTAACACATTAACCGTCTGCTGTATAAGGTCAGCCGCGCCGTAATTGCCCGTTGACATCATTGCCGTAACAAAAGGCATCAGCAGGAAGGAAAGCGCCTTTGACGAGAAGGTGCCTATTGCAAATATTAAGGTGTTGGAGGCAAGCTTTTTATACTTATCCACAATTTTTCTCCTTAATTCTTATATTAATAATTAATAGCGCCAGCTACCGTCCTTAAAGATAATGGTATTGTCGCCTGAAGCCGAGGTGTAAATACAGCTTCCCCTGTAAAAATATCCGTCAGAATAACCGAAAAGGAACACATACTGATAACCGTAACCGATTCCGATTGTGTCGCCGTCGCCGATACCGTAAGCGTAAACCATATCGCTTATCTCACGGGAATTCATATTGTATTCCTTGGCTGTTACGGTTGAGCCGCTCTTATCAAGATAGTAAACGCGGTTTGTGTAAACAACGGGATAATCCGTTTGGGTACAGTTTTCAACAAGGGTAACCTTCCTGTCGGAACCGAATTTCTGCCTGATGAGATTATATGAATTATCACTCTGCTTTTCGTAATAATACATATATCCGCCCTCAAGCTCAAGGCTTTTAATACGGCCCTCGTCGGTCTTATCCATAAAGTATCTCTTATCGTTGCGATTATTATTTGCAACGGTTATGTAATCATCCTTGCCTGTTGCGTTGTCATGCTCGACAAAGAATACTCTTGAAAGGGAAATACCGGCAAATTTCACCGTCTTCCCCGCTGTCGGAGTATAGAGAACATTCTTTTCAAAATCCTTCACGCTGACGGTAAAGACTGAATTATCCTCACCAACGCAGTAGAGCATATCGCTGTAAAGATAAGCAAAGCTTACGCCCTTGCAGACCGTTACAAGCTCGCCGCCCGTTACCTGCGACTTATACAAGGTTGAATTATCGGTATCAACAAAATAAATATAGTCGCCGAGAACATTCAGGTACTTATATGTATCGCCCGAGCTGTTCATTGAGGTATAGGTTTCATTATTTGGCTCAAACCTGTAAAAGCCGTCGTTTTCAATGCTGTAATAGATATATGAGGAGCTGTATGTAACTGCGCCCTGCGTTGCGTTTAACAGGTTGCCTATCTGATTTCCCTGCTGAGAGCGGTCAAAGTTAAAATCCTCAGAATCAAGATAACTTAAATTCTCACGCTTCGTTGTGGTGGGCTTTGTCGTTGTCGGAGCTTCGGTCGTGGTTTTACCGAGGAGCTTTTCGTCAATGAACTCCACCACCTGCTGTGCTTTGCGCTCAGGTATAAGACTTGCTATTTTAAAATCAGGCTTACAGAGCTTAACAGTAATTAAAAACGCCGCAAGCACAACAATTATTATCGCAAAAGCCGTTAATAAGCCCTTGAAGAATTTTTTTGTTTTCCTCTTCCTCGCACGCTTCTTTCTTTCCTTCGTGCGAGGGTCGGTTGTCGTTTGTGCCATTATCTTATCTGTCCGTTTCCGAAAATTAAATACTTAGTCGTTGTAAGCTCACGCAGACCCATGGGGCCTCTTGCATGAAGCTTCTGTGTTGAAATACCGATTTCCGCACCGAGACCGAACTCACCGCCGTCGGTAAATCTTGTCGAGGCATTATGGTAAACAGACGAGGAGTCAATTCTCTGCATAAACTCACGGGCATTTTCCTCATTCTCGGTTATGATACTCTCGGAATGACCCGTGGAATACTTATTGATATGCTCGATTGCCTCATCAAGACTGTCAACCGTTTTAACGCTGATTATATAGTCGAGGTACTCCGTGCCGAAATCAGCCTCGCTCGCCGCCTCGATATCGGGGCAGACGGACCTTGCGCGCTCGTCGCCCCTGATAACAACATGTTTTTTATCAAGCTCAGCCTTAATTGCGGGAAGCGCTTTTCCGATAACGGCGCTGTGAATCACAAGACTTTCGCAGGCGTTACAAACGCTTATGCGCTGAGTTTTTGCATTGAATATAATCCTTGCCGCCATATTGATATCCGCACTCTCGTCAACATAAATATGGCAGTTGCCTGAGCCTGTTTCTATAACGGGGACGGTGGAATTCTCAACCACAGCCCTGATAAGACCTGCGCTGCCCCTCGGAATAAGACAGTCGAGATAATCCTTCATTTTCATAAGCTCGACCGAGGATTGCCTGCTTGTATCCTCGACAAGCTGAACGCTGAGCCTCGGCAGACCGACGCTTTGTACAGCGTCCTGCATAATTGACATAAGAGCCTTGTTGGACTCAATAGCCTCCTTGCCGCCGCGCAGTATAACCGCATTACCGCTTTTAAGGCAGAGCGCCGCAGCGTCAACCGTTACATTTGGCCTTGCCTCAAAGATAATTCCGATAACGCCCATAGGACAGGAAACCTTTTTAATGACAAGTCCGTTAGGTCTTGTTACCTCGTCAAGCAGTATTCCGCAAGGGTCGTCAAGCTTTGAAACGCTTATGCAGCCGTCGGCAATACCCTTTATCCTCTCCCCGTCAAGCATAAGTCTGTCAAGAAGTCCTGCATTAAGACCTGCGTTTTTACCGTTTTCAAGGTCAACGCAGTTTCTTTCAATTATATAGTCCTTGTTTTTTATAAGCGCGTCGGCTATTGCGAGAAGCGCTCTGTTTTTTATATCGGTATCAGCGGTGGCAAGACCCTGCGCCGCTTTTTTCGCATTAATTCCTAAAGTTTCAAGCATAATTACTCCTTCGGGCAGAAATATGTGCCCACGCTTTTACCCTCAATCACCTTATAAATTCTTGTCGGCTTCTCACCGTTCATAACAACCACGGGGATGCCCTTATCGGTTGCAAGCTTTGCCGCGCCGACCTTTGTTACAAAGCCGCCCGTACCCTTCTTACCTGCAGAGCCTGCAACAGCCTCTATATCAGGCGTAATCTCCTCAACCCTTTCTATGAGCTTAGCGTCCTTATTTTCGCTCGGATTCGAGTCATAAAGCCCGTCGGTATCGGTAAGCATAATAAGTATATCGGCGTTAATGAGAGTTGCTACCATTGCGGAAAGCCTGTCGTTATCGCCGTTGATAAGCTCCTCGATAGAAACGCTGTCGTTTTCATTAACAACAGGAATTGCGCCATACTCAATAAGCTGGTTAAATGTGTCAAGCATATGTTGGCGGCTGTCATCCTGATGGAGTACATCATATGTGAAAAGAAGCTGTGATACAACTATACCGTACTCGCTGAAAAGCTTGTCATATAAAAACATCAGCTCAACCTGACCGACTGCGGCAGCCGCCTGAAGTCCCCTGACCTCCCCGGGCTTTTTACGAAGTCCGAGCTTTGTTGTGCCGACGCCGATTGCGCCCGATGAAACGAGCACGACCTCGTGTCCCATATTGTGCAAATCAGAAAGCACCGATACAAGCTTTGCAATCCTTGCGATATTCGGTTTACCCGTTTCCCTGTGCGTCAGTGTTGAAGTACCGACCTTTACTACAATTCTCATTTACTCACCCATATATTAAAATCACTAAATTATATAATAACCCATTTTAATATTAGTATTGTAACACATTAAGCAAACAATTAAAACATTTTTTTGTATGTTTTTTGAAAAATACGCACATACTCAAGAATGGAGGTTTTAATTATGACAAAAAGAGGTTATGCAAGAATAATTTCCTTTGCGCTTGCAGTGATACTTTCACTCTCCGCCTTTGCAATTATCGGCACGGTGAAGGCAAGGCAATACAGGAACAGACTTGAGCTTTCATACCAGTACAGCTTAAACGAGCTTTCCGAGGCGCTCGACTCGCTTGAAACAAATCTCACAAAGAGCGTTTACGCGTCCACGCCCGATATGCTCGGCACTATCAGCAAGGATTTATACTCGGACTGCAGCCGTGCAAGAGGATGCCTTACAAGACTTCCCGCAGAGCAGATGGAGCTTGGAAACGCATACAAATTTATAAGTCAGGCGGCGGATTATGCAAACTACCTTTCGACGAAGCTAGCAAACGGCGAGGAGATAAGCGATGAAGAGCATAAATCTCTTCTCACGCTTCTTGACTACGCGGCAAGGCTTAAAGGTGATATAAGCTCGATGGTTGACATCTGTAACAGCGGAGGAAAAATCCTGTCAAGCGGCGTAAAAAATACGGACAACTTTACCCTTAACCCCGTATCAGACAGCTTTTCAAACGCGGGTCAGGCTTTTAAGGACTACCCCACTCTGCTTTATGACGGTCCTTTTGCCGACGCTGTTTTAAACCGTGAAGCACAGATGATTAAAAACAGCGAGGAAATAACAAAGGAGGACGCACGGGATATTGCGGCAAACGCTCTGGGAAGGCGTGCAGACGAATTAACCTTCAGCGGCGACGACGACGGCAGAATCCCCTGCTATGTGTTCACCTGCTCACAGCAGAATATCGGCGTTACGAAAAAAGGCGGATATATAGCCTTCATACTTTATTCAGGCAGGATTGCGCAGACCTCCGTAACCGAGGAAAACGCAGTTAACATCGCGAAAAAATATCTTGAAAGCATCGGCTACTACGATATGAGCGAAACCTACTATATGCAAGATAAAAACATTCTTACGGTAAATTTTGCATATGAAAAGGACGGCATAACTTATTACAGCGATTTGATAAAGGTCGGCGTTTCAATGAAGGACGGCAGCGTCGTTTCGCTTGAGGCGAAGGGATACCTTACAAACCACACCGAAAGAAACGGCTTCACAGAGGACAGCGACGCCGAAACCCTTTCGGGAGGGCTAAGCCCTTACCTTGATGTGCTTAACACAAAAAAATGCGTTATACCGCTTGAAAACGGAAGCGAGTGCGACTGCTTTGAATACCACTGCAAAAGCAGGGATACAAGCGAAGAGGTGCTGATTTATGTAAACGCCCACACAGGACAGGAGGAAAACATCCTGCTTCTGCTCTACTCCGACGGCGGCACGCTGACAAAATAATGAATAAAACAAAAAAATCCGCAAATAATTCTTATGATAGAATATCTATCACGAAAGGAAGAATAAAATGAAAAGGTTCTTAATTCCTATGCTGATTGCGATAATTGCGTTAACGGTCTTTGCAGGCTGTGCAAGTAACGGCGATACGCTTTCAAGCACCACAACAACCGCAACGACGACAACGGGTGTAGTAACAACTACGAAAAACAACAACACCCTCGAGTCAGCCGCTGACGAGGCAATGACAAGAGCCGACGAGGTAGGCGACGACATCGGCGAAGGCGCTAACGATGTTGCCGACGGTATCGGCGAGGGCATCGACGAAGCAGGCGACGCGGTATCAAACGCCCTTGACTAAAGGGCAAAAAAGAGGTTATCTCACAAATTATGTGAGATAACCTCTTTCTGTTATTTTTATAGCAGTGCGCCGCTGGAATTAAAGGTATAGGTTTTGCCGTTAATTGTTTGCCTTCCCGTTACCATCGCGCCACTTGAATTCAGGTAATACCACTTGCCGCCGTCTTTGAGCCAGCCTGTTGCCATAGAACCGTTGGATTTGAGGTAATACCACTTACCGCCATCCTTAATCCAACCCGTTGCCATAGCGCCGCTTGATTTAAGGTAATACCACTTACCGCCATCCTTAATCCAACCCGTTGCCATAGCGCCGCTTGATTTAAGGTAATACCAGTTGCCGTTAACCTTCTGCCAGCCTGTCTGCATTACGCCTTCTTCATCGAGGTAGAACCACTTGCCTGAGCCCGGTGAAAGCACCCAGCCCGTCTGCATAACGCCGTCTTCATCAAGGAAATACCACTTGCCGCCGTCTTTAAGCCAGCCGGTAACGATATCGCCGTTCTCATCATAGTAATACCAATCGCCGTCCATATACTGCCAACCCGTGAGGATTTCAGGCTCAGGATCAGAGTTGAAATAAATAATCAGAGGCAATCCCCCGCCGTAGCTAAATGCATGCTGACCCTTTTCAACGGCATCCAGTTCCGAATATGTGCCGTCAAAATCAACGTAAGAAAGGCTGATGCAATTTGCAATGAAATAATCCTCAATCAAGGTTAATGAATTTGGAATCGTAACCGATTTGAGAGAGGTGCAATCGCTGAATGCATAGCTGTGGATAATTTCAATTCCGTGCGAAACAACGATATTCTTTATATTTTCATTTCCGCTGAGCGCATACTCGGCAATCTCGGTTACGGGCATACCGTTAATCTCACTTGGAATTGTGATATCTGTATCATTACCAAGATAACCCGTTATAACGGCATTATCGCCGGAAATCTCATAAGTGAAGCCATTATAAGCTTCGGCAAAAGAGGGCATATTATCGTCGGCAGAAATGCTCCAATACTTAGCCTCAACCTCGCCGCCGTTGCATTGCTCAAGCAAATCTGCCCAGGAGGAATCTGCAAGCACGTCTCTGTGAGCAGAAATGATTTCATCAACCTGCGCCGTGCCTGCATTAAGAGCCGCACAGAGCTCCTCAGCATCTTCATAAGCAGAGGCAAATTCGGAAACATCCCTACACGCAGTATTATGAAAAACGCTGTTATTCCAACCAAAGGGCTGTGCGCCCTGCGGATAAAACAGATTTCCGATAATATACTGCCCGAGATTGTCCCCATCCTGTCCTGCATTATTAAGCACATTTTCGGCGTGAAGCTCGCCTACCAAAGTGCCATACATACTATAGGGTCTATTAGGTGTAAGCTGAACGTCCGTGTAGCAATTATAAAGGTCATCATCCGCAACGCCGATTAAACCGCCAACCTTGGCGGACTGAAAGGTATTCAAAACAGAAATTGAACCGTGAGAATAGCAGTTGATAACGCAAAAACTCTCCTCAACCTTAGTTGTGGCTTCACCGATAAGCACGCCGAGTTTCGGCATACCCCCGCTATAATTATTCTTAACTATATGTTCGTAATCAAGAGAAATATCTGCATCGGCACCGCAGTTAATAACTGCGCAATGCTGTGCCTCGCCGATTAAAGCACCCGTTGAGCCGGGGTCATAATTGCGCTCTCTGCCAACACATTCAATAGTGCCGCTTGCAAAGCAATTATAAACCGCACTATCCGCAGCATAACCTGCAAGCAAACCGAGCCAATGAAGATTTGAACGCATTGCAACACCGTCAACAGACAGGTTTTTAACAACAGCATTTTTAAGGAACGGGAAAAGACCTGCAGTTGCAATACCGCCGACAGGGAACATTTTTAATCCCGTAACGGAATGACCGCATCCGTCAAACACGCCGCTGAATTTTGGGTAATTTGTGCTGCCGTCATCAGTTGCAACTTTAGATGCGTCGACATACCAGAAATGCTCGCCCAAATCAACGTCGTTATCAAGATAAACGGTTTTGCCCTCAAAGCTATTACCGTCAACAAAGCAAGACTTTTTGAACGCTGCAAAATCACGTGCATCTTTAATGTGGTATTCGCTTGTGTTTTCATAATCGCCGAGCCAATCGGAATTATATGTATCCCCGGTACCCCAGACTGTGTCAATAATCAGTTCGCCGTTTACGTCATAACTCTCTTCAGCCATACCGTCAACTAATTCAAGATATTTAGAAACTGTATCATCAACGGCACATCCAAAAACGATATAGATATTTTCCTGCGGTACGTTGAGTTGCTCTGATATAACATCAGACAGCAACCTATCATAATCGTTTTCAGTAACCGTTATATTGTATGTTTCGTCGCCGTTTTCGTCGTTAAACTTTAAGGTTCTATGCTCAACCTCAGTAATGACAACGCGCTTAGCAGCGTTAGTGGTTACCGAAGTATAATCTTCATTCGCATCAAAAGAAGGAGTCTGAACCGAGGAATCAAAAACGGATTTTATATAATAAGTTTGGGTTTGCGGTTCAGGATTATTATCACCCATTGCGAGGAGACTTATATCTTCATAGGTGAAGGATTTAATTTGATAGTCCTCCGGCTCGTCAACTTGTACTGATTTGCCGATTTTCAACTGAGCATCATCGTCCGATTTGCCTACAGCTGCAACCGCTATACCTTCGCTTGCTGCAACAAAGCTGCCGCCGTTGAATTCACAGTTTAGTGAAGTCAATGCACAGGCAGAGCCGTGCGTATATACTGAGCCGCCGTTCATCTTAAATGAGTTAGTAGCAACAATTCCCAGGCGGTCGCTATCCGTAAGAAACTGACTTGCCAAAATCTTTGTATCGCCTCCGATTATGGCAACCGAGCCGCCGTTAATAGTTAAATCAATAGCGAACATCAAAGCGGCATTAACCTCGCCGCCTTTGATTTCCAAATCACTTTGGCCTCTAACTATATAAGAGTTAATTGAGCCGCTGTTTATTTGCTTCAATGCAAAAAGAACATCCGAATTAACCATGCCGCCGGAAATATATGTATTCCGATTATTATTTCCTATAAGCAGTGCATTGGAATTTTCATTAATGCTCGGATTATTAAGATTATGAGTTATATTTATTGTGCCACCGTAAAAGATAAGGCGATTTTCGGAAGATGTCGAATGCAAAGAATAATTGCCCTCAATAATATTAAGAGTTCCCGTTCCGTTAAATGCCAATTCTCCCGAATACTTAATTACGGAAGCCTGCACTTCATTAAATGTTAAAGCTGTTTTTGACTTAAAGGTATTCTCACCCTTAAGCATAATAAACAAATCTTCCGTTGCAGTAATGCAGTTGCCATCTGACTCTGCTGCACTGCAATCAATGGTAACATTATCTAAAGTGAGCAGGTGATGGTCTGCATCATAGCTCCAGCCCTCCTGCTCGTTGCTAATTGATTCCGAGCCGAGAATTAACGCTTCGGTTCTTACGGTATGCTCATCCGCAAGCGCAACAAGCGGGCATGCGGTTATTACGAGCATAACTGCAAGAATAACTGATAAAAGCTTTTTCATAATCAATTCCCCCTTAAAACATATTACTTTTTATTTCTTATTTATTCTCCTCGTGGTACTCTTTTTCGGTATTTACATTCCAGATATTATCCTTTGAGGTTTCGCCCGAGAGGATATTTTTAACCGTTTCAAAAGAGGTACACATACTATGGTCAATATTGTTATACCTGTGCTGACCGTTCCTTCCGACGCAGTAAAGATTATCAATAGTGTTAAGGTAATCCCTGAGCTCGTCCATATGCTCGTAGGTATCAAAGTAAGCGGGATATGCCTTTTTCACCCTCTCAACATGGGAGTCAAGAACATTTGCCTCGCTTGTAATCAGACCCATTTTAACCATTTCGCTGACGCCGAGCTTTGCAAAAGCCTCATCGCTCATCGACCACATCTCATCGCCCTCGTTACAGAAATACTCAAGACCTATCCACACGGTATTGTCAATGTCCCTGACAAGATAGGGCGACCAGTTATTATACACCTGAAAACGCCCCATTTTAACGCTTCTGTCGTGAACATAAACCCAGTTGTCAGGAACGATATTTCCTATTGTTTTAATCTTAGTTTCATTTTTGAGATTGAGCTTATCGACAAGCACGCCGACCGTCATATAATCGCGGTACGGAAGCCCTGCGGCAATATCGGTATACTCCTTCGGCACTCCGTTCATACCAAGCACCAAATCCTTAACGGGCATCGAGGAAATGATAATGTCGGCTGAAAGCTCCTTTTCCTCGCCGTTTTCAACATAGATAACGCCCGTGAGCCTGTCGCCGTCCTTGATAAGCCTTGTTACCTTCGCATTTTTTATAATACGACCGCCGAGTTTTTCAGCCTCAGCCGCGGTAATTTCCCAAAGCTGACCCGGACCGTACTTCGGATACGCGAACTCCTCAATCAGAGAAGTTTCAACCTTACGGTTTTTGCTGCCGAAAACCTTACCGAGAATGTCTTTAAGAATAGCCCTTATGGAAAGCCCCTTGACTCTCTGCGCGCCCCATTCGGGTGAAATCTCACTCGGATGCCTGCCCCAGAGATTTTCCGTATAATTCTCAAAGAACATTGAGTAGAGCTTCTTGCCGAAACGGTTTATATAGAAATCCTCAAGCGACTTCTCCTCACGCTTATAAACAAGAGTTTTAAGATAGCTGAAGCCGACAACTACCGTCGTGCCAAAGCCCATATTCTTAATTGTGTCAAACTTAAGTGAGATAGGATAATCAAAGAATTTACTGTTAAAGAAAATCCTTGAAAGCCTGTTTCTGCGAAGCATTACCCTGTCCTCTTTTTCAGGGTCGGGACCGCCGTCTGCTATGCTTGAAGTTCTCTGCAGCACAACATAATCATAAGGAAGCGCACCCTGTGTGGGAAGCATTTTCTCCCACCATTCATTGACCTCCGGCACCTTTGAGAAAAACCTGTGTCCGCCCATATCCATACGGTTGCCCTTATAATTAACCGTCCTTGAAATACCGCCGAAGCAGTCGCTTTCCTCAAGCACAATAACCTCGTATTCACTTGATTTCGAAAGAAGCTCATATGCCGCGGTAAGACCCGCAGGACCCGCTCCTATAACAATTACTTTTTTCATACTTCATTCTCCTCTGTGGCTTTTTCTGCTTCACAGTAAGTATTCACATCACCGTTATTCAAAATGATTACTAGTAATAATGGTGTAATTAAAAATGTATAATAGAAAAATCTAATTGCATCCTGCGCTCCTGTTAATAAAAGCATTGTACCGATAAAACTACAAAAGCATAAATAATCAGTAACATTCCATTGAATTTTCCGATATAATCATACGCTTTGGCAAATAATAGTTTTAAACGCTACTCTTTCATTTTACCCCTCCAGTTCCCGACACTATAATTTTAGCGAATTTTTCGCTAAATGTCAATAGCGGATATTTCGCTAACCTATAATAAACAGGGTGATATAATGTATAAAAGAATCCGTGATTTAAGAGAAGACAGAGATTTAAAGCAACGCGAGCTTGCAGAAATACTAAACTGCTCACAAAGAGTATACAGCAATTATGAGCGCGGAGATATTGATATTCCTACTGAAATACTCATAAAGCTTTCAAATTACTATAATGTTTCAATAGATTATATTTTAGGACAAACCGATTCACCTAAAAGGAAAAAGTGAATACAAAAAAACAAACCGCCGCAAAGCATAGCTTTACGGCGGTTTTCAATTTTTATTCTTTATTTTTTATCAATCTGCTTTGAGTACTTTGCAAGGTAAACCGTTCTCATAAGGAAGCACTCGGTCTTAGGAACATAGTGCGGACGGTTAAAGATGTCGCAGTCAACAACTGCCTGACAGCCCTTATCCATAATGATTTCAAGAGCCTGTAAATCGCCCTCGTTATTACCCGTTACCATAGCGCCGTTGCCCTCGATAAGCACTGCGTTTCTGCCGTCGATTGCATCGCCGATTTCCTTTGCGCACTCATCGGTGTCGCCGTCAATCCACGGGCAATTCTTAACATCAAGACCGACAATCTGTGCAAAATCATCAATCATCGGAAGCATACCCTCGCCCGTGCAGGAAACTGCAACGACATACGGGCTTGCAATATGATTAATCATTGTGCAGTCCTCAGTCTCATAAATCGCCTTATGAATCTTCGCGCACTTGGGTGCGATATCGTTAACGCCGAGACCTGATGCCATATCAATATCAACCTTCTTGCCGCCGTCATATGTAAGAGTAAACATATTTCCGTTTCTTACGGACGAGCCGAGGTCGCATACCGTCTCGGGCATTTTACCCGCGCCATTCTTGTCAAGGAAGTAATTTCTCTTATCCTCGTCGGAATAGGTCTTAGCCCATGAATGACGGAGGTAATTATCCTTAAGTACCTTCTCGCAGCAAGCCTCAAGCGCCTCAGCAACCTCAAAAGCCTCATCGAAGGTATTGCCCATAGTGAGCGCGCCGTGGTGCATAAGCATAAATGCACGGCAGCCCGGATTCTCAATCATACAGGTTTCAACCTTCTTGCGAAGCGAATTTGTTGTTGACATTGCATAGTCGGCAACAGGAACATA
>CADAUV010000014.1:35551-38408 GCA_902791235.1 Oscillospiraceae bacterium | reverse complement strand
TTTCAGGACGGCAATATATTTATTCAGTTTCGTTAGGAGTTGCTGACCTGAGAAGCTTCTTAACCTCATTATCGGTAAGCCTTCTTGACTCGCCTGCTTTGAGCATACCGAGCTTAACAGGACCGATGGATATTCTCTTAAGTCTTGCAACCTCGAGGTCAACTGCCTCGCACATTTTTCTTATCTGTCTGTTTCTGCCCTCGCGCAAAATAAATTCGAGTACAACTCTTCCCTCTTCCTCTGTGATAACACTAACATCGCAGGGCGCTGTTTTCCTTCCGTCTATTTCAATTCCCGTTCTGAGCCTCTGCAGAATTTCATCATTAACGGATGGGCGCACGGTTACCCTGTAAACCTTTGCATAATTATGCTTAGGGTGAGTAAGTGCATTTGCAAAAGAGCCGTCATTTGTGAGAATTAAAAGGCCCTCGCTGTCCTTATCGAGCCTGCCGACAGGATAAATCCTTGCGTCAACATCTACAAGGTCCATAACCGTTTTTCTCCCAAGCTCGTCCGAAACAGTGGTTACATATCCCCTCGGCTTATTAAGAGCTATATAATACATTCTGTCAACCTTGTTAAGCCTCTTGCCTCTTACGGTTACTATATCCCTTTTAGGATTAACCTTATCTCCGAGCTTTGCAGGATGACCGTTAACCTTAACCTTACCCGATTCAATTATTTCCTCGCATTTACGGCGCGATGCCACTCCGCATTCAGCCATAAATTTCTGAAGCCTTACATCATTCTTCCCAGGCATATTCAAGTTCCCCGTCTACCTCTATCGGCAGTCTTTCTATTAAAGTTTTACCGCTGTAAATATATGCCCAGCCAATCCTTTCGCCATGGCTTACGGGTGCATATACAAACGGATAATAGTATTCTTTTATCTCAGGCTCCTTAACCAAAAGGTACTCCCCTTCATAACCTGCGGTTACACTTTGAGCGTCTGAGCCGACAGCGTTAATAGTAAAGCTGTTATTAACTGTAATGCTGTTATAACACTTTTCGCACTCTTTGTAAAGAGCTAAATGGTCGTTCCAGTCATCCGGCGCATTAAGCGTAACACAGATAATCCGATTGTTTTCATAATGCTTAGCCGATACAAGACATCTGCCTGATTTTTTGGTAAATCCTGTTTTAACTCCGAAAATATCCCCGTCCATAGCAAGAAGCTTGTTATGATTATACACCTTAACACTTTTACCGTTGACGCTAAGCTCCGCGCTCTGCAAAGAAACAGCGTTTGCAAAAAACTCATTATCAAGACAATAAGCGGTGAGTATCGCCATATCATAAGCGCTTGTGTGGTGATTACCCGAATCAAGTCCCGAAGGCGTAACAAACAAAGACTTCTGCATTAAAAGCTCTTTTGCCTTATCATTCATTCTTTTGGCAAAGGCTTCAAAGCTCCCGTCAAGATAGATGGCGACGGCATTTGCGCTGTCATTACCCGATGTAAGCATCATCCCCGTAACTATATCGCCAAGGCTGATAACATCGCCGCTTTTAAGTCCAAGAGAGGTACCCTCAACGGCAATCATTTCATCAGTAATAGTTACAATGTCGTCAAGCTTACCGCTCTCAATTGCAAGTATTGCGGTCATAATCTTTGTGGTTGACGCCATCGGTCTTTCATCATATGCGTTTTTATTATAGAGAACCGTGCGTGTATCGCAGTCAATAACAACTGCGCAGGTTGCGCTGCAGTTGATTTCATAAACCGCAACGGGCATAAACGAAAGCACTATTAACAAACTTAACGCGCGTCTTAACATAAATAATCACCCACACAAATATATGCAGGTGATTACTGTTTTTATTATTCAGCGCTTTCCTGTGCAGGCGCTTCATCCTTATTGTCGGACTTAAGAAGCTCTGTTACCTTATCTACAAGCTCAGGAATCATAGCGATTGCACGGTCAGCAGACGATGTATAATTATTTATCTGCATCATTCTGCACTTACCGTTTTCAATAACAATGAAAGCCACGGGTGTGATGGTGATACCGCCACCGCCGCCACCGCCGAAAAGCTCAGCGTTTGACTTTGAAGGAAGGTCGGTACCGCCTGAGGTAAAGCCGTAAGCAACCTTTGATACAGGAATAAGAGTTGTATTACCTGTAACCATCGGCTCGCCGATGATAGTTGAAACATCGACCATCTCACGCATTTTCTCAAGTGTGTTTTCCATTATTTTGTTTACCGGAGTTTCTTTCATTTTATTTATCCCCTTTTTTATTATTTATAAGATTTTTAACAAATACAAAGCCGGCATTAAGAAGCATACGCACAAGAAGTCCAACGCTTATGCCTGCTATGAACTGCATTTCAAATTCCGTGTGCTCCGCGATAAAATCAGGCTGAACATAATCGTCATAATTGTCAACCTTCATACCGTTGAGAATAATACCCTTCAGCGGATAATAATATTTACACACTGTGCCGTATCTGCGGGCAATAATATCCGCATCTCCGCCACCGACTATTATCATAACATAAAGTGAGTAAATATGTAAACCCCTAAATAAAGTTAAAATTGCAGAATTTGCCGTTTCCATAACATTGGTAAGAAGAGAAAGAATACCGACTATTCCCTCTTCCTCCCAGATTTTCATAATAGGATTTGATTTTTTCTTTTCGGGCGAAGCCGTTTTGTTCTCAGCCTTCTGCACCTTTGCGGCATCCGCAGCAGGTTCAGCCTCAGCTATTATTTCAGGCTCGGGCTCGGGCTTAGGCTCATGCTTCTTTTCAGCCTTTTTCTCAGCCTTTCTCGCGGCGTTTGACTCAGTAACCTCCTGAGCTTTTTTCTCGGGAAAAAGCACAAAGGAAAGAATTTCGGACAGAACTATCTCTT
>CADAUV010000014.1:0-35494 GCA_902791235.1 Oscillospiraceae bacterium | reverse complement strand
AACTATCTCTTTTTCAAAAAACAGAACCTTAACCTTTGTGTGCCAGCCCTTATCATGAGTAACTGTTATTGTCGCAGTAAGCGAAAGAACAAGCACAACAAGAAGCACAAGCACCGCAAGAATGATTAAAAACACTTTCACTATGCATCGTCCTCCCTGTCCGTTTCTTTAATTGCGTCGTCAACAGCTTTGTTTTTACTCTCCCCGTCGAAAAGAGAAGTCTGAGAATCATCCTTCTTTTCTTCATCCTCGGGAATCTCCGGCAGGTCATCAAGGCTGTCAAGTGAAAAGCATCTTAAAAACCTGTCGGTAGTACCGTAGACAAGCGGTCTGCCCGGTAAATCAAGCCTGCCCTTCTCCTCAATAAGACCCTTCTGAATAAGGTTTGAAATGGAGCCGCTGCAGTCAACGCCCCTAATCTGTTCAATTCTTGAACGGGTGGCGTTCTTATAATAAGCAATAATTGAAAGCACCTCAAAAGCCGCCTGACTTAACGGGGTATTCTTCTTGATTTCAAGAAGCGCCCTCACCTGCTCACTGTATTCTTCCCTTGTGCAAAGCTGATATTTACCGTCAATTCTTATAAGTCGTAATCCGCTGTTTCTTTCATCATAGGAAGCCTGCAAATGACCAAGCATCTTTATTACATTTTCAATATCAATATCAAGCACCTCCGAAAGCCTTGACGGCTCAACAGGGTCGCCTGACGCAAATAGCATTGCCTCAATTGCGGCAAGAACATTATTACTGTTCAACTTCATTTACCTCATTTATTACCTGCACCGACGGATTTGACATATCTCCGTCAATGCTTATTTTCTTTGTTTTTGCAAGCTCAAGCACTGCAAGGAAGGTTGCGACAATATCGCTTTTTGTCTGAGCATCCTCAAACAGAGTAAGAAATTTCACCTTGCCGCCGCCCCAGAGCTTTCGCATAACGGTATTAACCTTCGTTGCGACCGCAACAAACTTTCTTGCCACAATGCCCTTGAAGGAATCTATCGGCGGCGGAAGTCTTCTCTTACCCCTGCCTGCAGCGCTGATGTAGGCGTTAAGAAGCTCCTCACCCTCATGGAAGCGCTCATAGTCATAATTGATATACGCTTCCTGCGGTGTACGGACAAAACGGTTAAAGCCGTCCGTCTGCTGTGCAAGCCTTTCTGCAAGGAGTTTACAGTCGCGGTATTCGATAAGCTCCTCGGTAAGCTCCCTTTTAAGAGTTTCAGCCTCCTCATGCTTTGGCAGAAGCGACACGGTTTTAATATAAATCAGCCTTGCCGCCATTTCAAGAAATTCACCTGCAACATCAAAATCCTGTTGCTGCATCTGCCTGACATAATCAACATACTGGTTGACAAGCTCTATAATCGGAATATCGTTGATATCAAGTTTATGCTTTGAAATAAGATGTAAAAGAAGGTCCATAGGTCCTTCAAAGACATCAATTTTATAATTAATCTGTTCCATATTTACCCGAAAATAAGATTTGGTATTATCGAAATAAGTTTCGTCATTATGTTTACAAGCCAATTAAGAGGTATGTCGAGTACTCCGCTGAAAAGAAGTACAAAAAGCGCAATCATCACATATCTCTCATACTGCATATATTTGTAATAAGTTTTATACGGTAACACAATAGCAAGTATCTTTGACCCGTCAAGCGGAGGTATGGGCAGTAAGTTAAATACAGCGAGCATAACATTTACCTGCGCTGCGAATGTAAAGAAATACATAACAGCCATACCGATATTATTATAGGGAAGCACATTACCAAGCGCAATACCGATAAAATTATATACAAATGCCATAATAAGATTTGATACAGGTCCTGCAAGTGAAATCAGGGCAGTATCTCTCTTGACATTTTTAAGATGTCTTATATTTATCGGAACGGGCTTTGCATAACCGATTCCGAAAAGCAAAATCATTATTCCGCCGATTAAATCGAAATGCGCAAACGGGTTAATCGTCATTCTGCCCTGAAGCCTTGCAGTGTCGTCCCCGAGCTTATTAGCAATATAAGCGTGAGAAAACTCATGCACCGGGGTACAGCAGAAAACAACAAACATTCTTGAAAGAACAAGAATTAAAACGAGCATTATATTGCCCGACCTTATTGCACTAAGTAAACTTAACATTAAATCATTCCTTTAAGCTGCAGGAAATTATACGGTCATTACCGTAAATATCCTTAAAAAGAGTAATATTTGAAAAATTATTTAAAACAGCCTTGATGCTTTCGCCCTGCTTTTCCCCTATTTCAAGAAAAAGCCTGCCGCCGTGATTAAGCTTTTCAGGGTAAACGGCATTGATAATTCTGTAAAAATCAAGTCCGTCCTCGCCGCCGTCAAGAGCCATAACAGGCTCCCTCTGAACCTCGGGCTGTAATCCTGAAAGCTCACCGCTTTCGATATACGGCGGATTTGAAACAATAATATCGGCGTTTTCGGCAGTCGGAATATCGTTTATATCCCATAAAAGAGGCACCGCATTCTTAACGCCCTCGCAGTTTTTCTCAAGATAAGAGAATGCCTTTTCGCTTTTTTCAAAAAGGTACACCTTTGAATTCGGACATGCCTTGGCTATGCTAATGCCTATACATCCGCTTCCGGCACAAAGGTCATATATGACATATTCTTTTTCGCCGACAGCGCTTATAACCCTCTGCACAAGCTCCTCGGTTTCAGGTCTTGGTATAAGTACGCCTTCCCCTACAAAAAACTCACTGTCATAAAAGTCCCACTTGCCGATAACATACTGTAAGGGTTCACCCGACTTGATTTTCCAGAGCATATCCGCAAGTTTCTTATAAGGTACAAAGTCTTCCTTATGAAAAGAGTATTGACTGTTTTTGATACCTGCTATACTGCAAACTATGCACAAGGCTTTAAAATCCGCCTCGTCAATATTATTGCGTTCAAGGAACAATACTGCATAGCTGTACGCTTCCTTAAGATTCATACTATTTTGTCATCCTCGGGATTATCGGTTATAACAGCTTTGAGCGATTCAATACCGCACTCAATTATATCATCATCAGGCTCCTTTGTCGTGAGCCTCTGCATAAGAAGTCCCGGTGCGGAAACAATACGCACAAATGCGTTATCGTGCCTTCCTGCATATCTTATGAATTCATAACCGATGCCCATAATAATTGGAATCATCGGAAGCTTAATAAGCATCCACAGAACTGCATTCTGTTTAAGACCTTCGGGTACAAATATAGAAAGCACGGAAATAATAACTATGCTTAAAATCAACATAACAAATATAAACGAGGTACCGCATCTTCTGTGAAACCGAGTGCATTTTTTTACATTCTCGACGGTGAGGTCAAGACCAGCCTCGTAACAGGCGATGGACTTATGCTCCGCGCCATGGTACATAAAGGTCCGCTTGATGTCCTTCATCTGACTTACAAGCGCAATATATACGACAAAAATGATTATCTTAAGCACGCCTTCAATAGTACCCTGAAATGCTGTCAGCGCACCGTCGGTAAGCGCATTAACCCGTGTAAAAATAAATACCGGCAGGAAAAAGAAAATGAGGAATGCAAGCGCAAAGCCGAGAAGCGAGCCGATGAACATAATAATATCCATAAGCTTGTCGCCCAGCTTATCTGTAAGCCACTTTTCAAACTTATTCATCTCGACATCCTCGAGGTCCTCCATTCCCGAAGCCTCAGCCGAGTACATAAGCATTTTATATCCTATAATCATCGAGTCGATAAATCCGACAATTCCCCTTATCAGAGGGATTTTAAAAAACTTACTTTTGTCGGAAATTCTTTTGATGTCGTGATGCTCAACGAGTATTTCGCCGTCAGTTTTTCTGACTGCTGTTGCAACACCCCTTGGTCCCTGCATCATTACGCCCTCAATAAGCGCCTGTCCGCCTACCGAGGTGATATGACATTGTTTTTGTTCCATATTATTCATCCGTTTCCGTATCCTCAGTTATCTTATGCTCGTCGCTCTCAGGCATACCCTCAACAGGAATACAGATAGTTACAAGCGTACCCTTACCCTCTTCGCTGTCAATCTCGAGCTTGCCGCCGTGAAGGCTTATAATCTCATTGGTTACCGCGAGACCGATACCCGAGCCTTTAACTGATACATTAGCCTTATAAAACTTATCCTTGACATGGGGTAAATCCTCCTTGCTTATACCGCAGCCCTGGTCGGCAATCGCAATTTTAGCAAAGGGCTTACCCTCAAGCTGAGTAAACTCAGCCTTGACAAATATCGTACTTGCTGCTCTCGAATATTTAAGAGCGTTATCAAGTATATTCATAAATACCTGCTTTAGCCTGTTAGCGTCAGCGTCGGCAACGGCAGGCACATCGGGGATACTGTACTTAACGCCGATATTATCCCTCATTGCTCTTTCAATAAAAGTAAAGACGGTTTCATCAAGCTCTGCAAAAACATCAATCTTTGACTTATTAAGCTTCATTCTGCCGCTTTGAAGGCGTGAGAAATCGAGAAGCTCCTCAACAAAGCCCTCAAGCCTTCTCGCCTCCTTGACTATTACCTCAAGACCTTTTCGCGTAACCTCGTCAACTGAATCATCCATACCGAAAATGAGGGTTTCTCCCCAGCCCTTAATGGAGGTGAGCGGAGTACGAAGCTCGTGCGAAATAGTCGAGATAAAGTCATTTTTCATTTTATCCGTGGTTGAGATTTCCTCAGCCATAGTATTAATGGAGTCGCACAAATCGCCTATTTCATCGTTGTACTTTTTCTCAATTCTTACCGAGTAATCACCCTGCGATATTTTCTTCGTCGTTTCATTAACCTCTTTAACAGGTGTAATAATCGACCTGATAAAGAACATATTTGACAAAACAATTATTGCGAATACGGCAACAAGCGCAAGGAAAATGAAAAATACAAGCGTCCTTATCTGCGCGTCAATCTGTTTCAGAGAGGACATAACACGGATTGCGCCAAGCGTATTACCGTCGCTGTCCTTTAAAAGTCTGCAAACAGCCATAACCTTCTCATGACTGTCAAGCCTTCCGATAAACTTACCTGTGCCGCCCGCCTGTGTTACAGCCATTTCAAAATCAGGCATTTCCTGCTTTTCAACACTGAAGCCGCTTGAAGAAAGAAGAACATTTCCGTCATTGTCAATAATCCATATTGTGGTCCTGTCCTTATAGCTGTAACTGTCGATATAATCAGCCGCAGACTTCTCAAGAGAAAGTCCGGATTCAATATTATTTGAAAGATAGTTTACACTTGCATTTGTCGCGCCTGATTCAAGTATGCTCTCGACATTGGAGTAATAATGATTTTTAATGGCAAAAGAGCCGAGAAGAAAAACAATAATAAAAAAGATTGCAATTACACCGAGAATATTTACCAACCATCTGAGCGTAATACCCTCGGGCTTTTTAATCTTAAGTTTTTCAAAAACCTTATCAGCCTTAACCATTTTAAAAACCTGCATTAATTGTTGTTATTTACTACCCATTTATATCCAAGACCCCAGATTGTTACAAGTCTTGTAGGATTTGAGGGATTATCCTCAATTTTCATACGAAGCCTTCTCACATTAACATCAACAATTTTTTCATCGCCGAAGTAATTTGAGCCCCAAACCGTTTTAAGTATATCCGTTCTTGAAAGAGCGGCATTGGGATTTTTAAAGAAATACTCGATAATCTGAAATTCAACCTGAGTAAGCTCTATCGGCTCGTTATTCTTGGTCAGAGTTCTGTTTCTTAAACTCAGTTCAAATTCCTCAAGCTGAACACTGTCGCCCGTGGTGTCGTTCTGCCTGAAGCCCCTTGTCATCTCAACCCGGCGGTAAACAGCGTCAACTCTCGCCATAAGCTCACTTGGTGAAAACGGCTTTGTAACATAATCGTCAGCTCCGAAAAGAAGTCCCGTTACCTTGTCCATCTCCTGAGTCTTTGCACTGAGCATAATTATTCCGAGCTCGGACGAACGCTTACGAAGCTCCTTACAAACTGTAAGTCCGTCAACCTCGGGCATCATAATATCAAGAATTGCAACATCAAAGCTGCTTTCGTTTTTAGAAAATTTTTCAAGAGCGACTGCGCCGTTTTCAGCCTGTTCAACATCATAGCCGCTTCTTGTAAGGTTAATAACTATAAACTCTCTAATGGATTCCTCGTCCTCAGCTACTAAAACCTTTTTCATAATTCCCTCCTGTAATCACTGTTAATATGCCCTTATCATATCAACAAGATTGTCGCTTGTATAATCTGATGAGCCGTTAATATACGCTAAATATACATATCCCGAATTTTCAAACACCTTGGTAAATCCGCCAAGGTCAAGCTGATTACTGTCGTAAGCAGACTTTACTACCGCTTTTATTTCAAAACATTCATCATCGCCGTCGTATGCGCGAAGCTCCCTGTTCTGCTCATCATAGGTGAAGCTGAGCGCATCATACTCAGAATCGCTTAAAAGCAGAATGTACGAATCATGCCTGCAGGAAAGCGAATAATGCTTATGTGAGAATATAGTGCTTTTATATTCCTTCCAGTCGTCAAACTTGAGCTGTGCTGCGCCCGTATCCCTGTCGGCATCGGTTGGGACCTCAATAACACCGTCGCCGTCAACATCGCGGCAAAGGAGTAAATCGGTCCTTGTTGTTTCCGCTGTTTTGCCTGTTGAATAACTGTAAAGCGGAGAAACAATCGAATCATAATAATTGGAGTAATAAATAAACTCGGTTACCATAGAGCTTCCGTCAGCTTTAAGCGCGTCAGCATAAACGCTTGTACCTGCGTCGGTTTTACCGACAATAATGCTCTCGAAAGAAATAATCGAGCTGTCAAGCTTTGTATAACCTATTCTGCTCTCACTGCCGCTGCTGAAAGTATAAAGCTCCGAATACGGAGATTCATTTGCAGAGCCTGTTGAGAAGGTCAGAAGCTCTTTTTCGCCGTCATCATTAACATCACTGCAGATAAACTCGTCCGCAGTTATAGGGTTATTGATAACTTCATAGCTTAATGCACTCTTATCAGTAAGCTTGTAAACATCAATTTCGGAAACGCTTGATTTAGAAATCACGCTCCATCCGACAATAACCTCCATATCGCCGTCGCCTGTAAGGTCGCAGAAGTCAACCGCACTGACATCCGAGCCGTCCCCGACTACTGTACTGACAACATTCCATTTCTTATTATCTTTTTTTATCACCGACATATTGACCGTTCCAAGCTCTTCGCCCGGCTCGTAGAAAGCAAGCGCTTCGCTCTCGCCGTCGCCGTCAAGGTCCTCATAGACAAATGCCGTTGTATGAGCGCCGCCCGAGGGTACTTTTAACGAATACCCCTTTTTACAATAATCGGCAAGCGCAAGCTGAACATCCGCATTATCACCGCTCGGTGTAACGGGTGAAATCAAATCTTCAATAGAAGAAAAGTTAGGCTTACTGCACCCTGAGAGTAACAGAACGATACAAAGCGTAAACAAAATTATATTAAATTTTTTCAATTCCTGTAACTCCTTAAGGTAATATTTAATTTATTATAACAGAAAAATAAAATAAAATAAACATTATTCTTAAAATAATTACAAAAATATTAAATTTTTAAAAATCGGTAATTAATTAAGAAGCGGTTTTAAATACTGACCCGTGTAAGAGTCCTTACATTCAGCTACCTCTTCAGGCGTACCCTGAGCAACAATCGTTCCTCCGCCCTTTCCGCCCTCGGGACCGAGGTCTATGATATAATCGGCATTCTTGATGACATCAAGATTATGCTCAATTACAAGAACCGTATTGCCCGAGTCAACAAGCATATTCAAAACATTGACAAGCCTGTGCACATCTGCGGTATGAAGTCCTGTTGTCGGCTCGTCGAGAATATAGATTGTTTTGCCCGTACTTCTCTTTGCAAGCTCGGTAGCAAGCTTAACTCTCTGCGCCTCGCCGCCCGAGAGCGTCGTTGCGCTCTGGCCAATTTTAATATAGCCGAGTCCGACATCGGACAGCGTTTTAAGCTTTCTGAATATCTTTGGCTGCTGAGCAAAGAATTCAACGCCCTCGTCAACAGTCATTTCAAGAACATCATAAATGGATTTTCCCTTATATTTAACCTCAAGAGTTTCTCTGTTATATCTCCTGCCTGAGCAAACCTCGCAGGGCACATAAACATCTGCAAGAAAATGCATTTCAATTTTAACTATACCGTCGCCCTGGCACGCCTCACACCTGCCGCCCTTGACATTAAATGAAAAGCGATTGCTCTTATATCCCTTTGCATCGGGCGTCTGAGCGTATAAATCCCTTATATCATTGAATACGCCTGTATATGTTGCAGGATTTGAGCGTGGAGTTCTGCCTATCGGCGACTGGTCAATATTGATTACCTTATCAAGCGCTTCAACGCCGGTAATCCTTTCAAAGCTGCCCGCCTTGCGCTTTGCTCCGTTTAAAGTATTTGAAAGATATTTACTTATAATTTCATTTACAAGGCTTGATTTACCCGAGCCCGAAACACCTGTTACAGCTATGAATTTACCGAGCGGAAGCTCAACATCAATGCCTTTAAGATTATTCTCTCTTGCCCCGAAAACTTTAAGCTTTTTGCCGTTACCCTTACGGCGCTTTTCGGGTACGGGAATTTTCCTCTTTCCGCTTAAATATGCGCCTGTAACCGAACGCTCGCAATTAATTATGTCCTCAACTGAGCCTGCGGCGATAAGCTCACCGCCGTGAACGCCTGCGCCCGGACCGATATCCACAACATAGTCGGCGCTTCTCATCGTGTCCTCATCATGCTCAACAACTATAAGTGTATTGCCAAGGTCTCTGAGATGCTTCAGAGTTTCAAGAAGCTTGTTGTTATCTCTCTGATGAAGTCCTATTGACGGCTCGTCAAGAATATACAGCACGCCCATAAGAGAAGAGCCTATCTGTGTTGCAAGTCTTATTCTCTGCGCCTCACCGCCTGAAAGCGTCGCTGCCTCACGCGCAAGCGAGAGGTACTCAAGACCGACGGAGTTAAGGAAATTAAGCCTTTCCTTAATCTCATTAATAACAAGCTCACCTATCAGCTTCTGTCTTTCGGTAAGCTTGAGGTTGTTAATAAAGTCAAGCTCATCGCCGATTGACATTGAGCAAAATTCATAAATATTAATACCGCCCACAGTAACAGACATTATTTCAGGTGTAAGCCTTGAGCCGTTACAGTCGGGACAGGTACAGGTAGTCATAACCGACTCGATATCATTACGCGCCCAGTCGGATGAGGTTTCCGCGTATCTTCGTTTAAGATTATTTATGATGCCTTCAAATTCAGTCTTATATGTGCCTGAGCCGTAGGAGGTAACACGCTTTAATGTAAGCTTTTTACCGTTGGTGCCGTAAAGCAGCGCCTGCATGCCCTCATTTGAAATCATCTCTACGGGGACATCAAGGG
The DNA here is from genome assembly GCA_902791235.1 of Oscillospiraceae bacterium. Lineage (GTDB taxonomy): Bacteria > Bacillota > Clostridia > Oscillospirales > Acutalibacteraceae > Eubacterium_R. Next base: position 26,079 of record CADAUV010000014.1, on the reverse strand, counting down.
AAAAGCCGTATTCCTTTGAAAGACCGTCATAGTACATCTTTGAAATAGAGCCGTCGTTTATATTCCATCCCGACGCCTTGATTGCGCCCTGATTGATTGACAGCTTCTTATTAGGAATGATTAAATCCGGGTCAATTTCCTTATAAGAGCCGATACCTCCGCACTTTTTACAGGCGCCGAAGGGATTATTAAACGAGAACATACGGGGGCTCATTTCTTCAATAACCGCACCATGCTCGGGGCAGGCGTAATGAAGAGAAAAAAGCTCCTCTTTGTCGCCGAGAATATCAATTAAAACAAGCCCGTCCGTTAAATGCGTAGCAGTTTCAATTGAGTCGGTGAGCCTTGATTTAATTGAAGGCGAGACAACAAGCCTGTCGACAACAACCTCGATATTGTGCTTTTTGTTTTTATCAAGCTTTATATCCTCGGATAAATCATACATTGAGCCGTCAACGCGCACGCGGACAAAGCCCGACTTACGGATGTTATCAAGCTCCTTTACATATTCGCCCTTCCTGCTTCTGACGATGGGCGCCATTACCTGAATTTTGGTTTTTTCCTTAAGTTCAAGCACTCTGTCGACAATCTGGTCAACCGTTTGCTGTGATATCTCCCTTCCGCATTTTGTACAGTGCGGAGTACCGATTCTTGCGTAAAGCAAACGGAGATAATCATAGATTTCTGTTACTGTTCCGACGGTTGACCTCGGGTTTCTGCTTGTGGTTTTCTGGTCAATTGAAATTGCCGGCGAGAGTCCGTCAATATAATCGACATCGGGCTTTTCCATCTGACCTAAAAACTGTCTTGCATATGAGGAGAGCGACTCCACATATCTTCGCTGACCCTCGGCAAAAATCGTATCAAAGGCAAGACTTGATTTGCCTGAGCCTGACAGACCCGTAAATACAATCAGCTTATCCCTTGGTATTTCGACATCTATATTCTTTAGATTGTGCTCCTTAGCACCTTTAATAACAATATTCTTATTCATAAAACTTCCTTTACATACTCTTTTCAAGCTCGGCAATCTGATCTCTGAGGAACGCCGCATGCTCAAATTCAAGCATTCTCGCAGCCTCCTTCATCTCCTGATTAAGCTTTCTTATAAGTATCGCCTTATCCTTATTTGTAAGATTTCGGTTTTTACCGTCGAGCTTCTCTTTTGTCGTAATTTCAATAATCTGACTTACATCCTTCTGTATAGTCTTCGGAATTATACCGTGCTCCTTATTGTACTTGTCCTGAATATTTCTTCTTCGCAGGGTTTCGGTTATGGCACGTTCCATTGAAGGAGTTACGCTGTCGGCATACATAATAACCTCGCCGTTTTCATTTCTCGCCGCCCTGCCTATTGTTTGAACAAGCGAGGTTTCAGAACGCAAAAAGCCCTCCTTGTCCGCGTCGAGAATTGCGACAAGCGATACCTCGGGAATATCAAGACCCTCACGAAGAAGGTTAATACCCACAAGAACATCAAATTCCCCGAGCCTTAAATCCCTTATAATCTCCATACGCTCAATCGTGTCAATATCATGGTGCATATATCGGACCTTCACATCAAAGCCCTCAAGGTACTTTGTAAGGTCCTCCGCCATAGCCTTGGTAAGAGTTGTTACAAGCACTCTTTCTCCCCTGCCTGCACGGATATTGATTTCAGATAAAAGGTCGTCCATCTGGTCATCAGTGGGCTTAACGGTTATAATCGGGTCAAGTAGACCTGTCGGTCTGATAACCTGTTCAACAATCTGCGTGCTGTGGCTTTTTTCAAAATCACCCGGAGTAGCAGAAGTGAAAATCACCTGATTTATCTTGTTATAAAATTCATCAAACTGAAGCGGTCTGTTGTCAAGCGCACTCGGGAGACGGAAGCCGAATTCCACAAGGCTTTCCTTTCTCGCTCTGTCGCCTGCATACATACCTCTTACCTGCGGAAGCATAACATGGCTTTCATCACAGAACAGGAGAAAATCATCGGGGAAATAATCTATAAGAGTAAAGGGCGCTTCGCCCGGTTTTCTGCCGCTCATAATCGCTGAATAGTTTTCAATGCCCTTACAAAAGCCTGTTTCCCTGAGCATTTCTATATCATTCATTGTGCGTTCACGGATACGCTGAGCCTCAAGCAGCTTATCTTTCTCCTCAAAATAAGCCACTCTTTCAACCATCTCATTATAGATTTGCTCGCAAGCTCTGTTAATCTTCTCCTGCCCTACGACATAGAGCGAGGCGGGATAAATTGCGACATGGGAAAGCACGCCTTCAACCTTACCCGTGAGCGGATGGATTTCACATATTCTGTCAATCTCGTCGCCGAAAAACTCAATTCTTACCGCATTACCCGAAGAACCCGCAGGGAAAATTTCGAGTGTATCCCCTCTGACTCTGAACTTATTTCTGACAAAATTGATATCATTTCTCTCGTACTGTATTGAAACAAGCTTTGCGATAAGCTTATCCCTGTCGTATTCCATACCCGAACGAAGCGAGATAACCATACTCTCATAATCAACAGGGTCGCCGATTGAATAAATGCAGGATACGGAAGCTACTATGATTACATCTCGTCTTTCAAAAAGAGCCGAGGTAGCGGAATGGCGGAGCTTGTCAATCTCATCATTTATAGAAGAATCCTTTTCGATATAGGTATCCGTGGTCGGCACATATGCCTCCGGCTGATAGTAATCATAATAGGATACGAAATACTCGACGGCGTTATCAGGAAAAAACTCGCGAAACTCACTGCAAAGCTGGGACGCAAGCGTTTTATTATGTGCAAGTACAAGGGTAGGCTTATTCACTTTTTCAATGATATTCGCCATTGTAAAGGTTTTTCCTGAGCCCGTAACGCCCATAAGGGTCTGTTCCCTGTCGCCCCTCAAAGCACCTTTTACAAGAGCGTCTATAGCCTGAGGCTGGTCGCCCGTCGGCTTAAATTTGCTCACTAATTTGAATTTATCCATAATTTCACCCACAGTAGTAGTATTAAAAAAATTCTGAAATTTTTGCAATCAAAATATTATACATTATATTATTATAAATTGCAATAGCAAAAACAACTCGCCTTTAAGCGAGTTGTTTAATATGCTTATTTAAAAAATATTGCAAGCCTTTCGCCCGTGCTGTCAACGCCGTAGCTCACACTTTCGCTAACACCGTCAATCTCCCATAGCTTATAATTATCTATCAAATCCGACAGAGCTTTATCTGCTTCCTCCTTTGATGAGAATTTAAGGCGTACCGCACCGCCGCTAATTCCGTTTTCTATGACAGGTCTGACCGATTCAAAGGAATAACTTTCAAAATAAAGACCGTTATATACAAAGTAATTATAACCGGTTGCACTGCAGGGCTTTATAAGCTCTCCTTCATTAATGCTGTGAGTTTTATTAAGCTCTGCATCATTTATGCAGAAATAATCGTATTCATGCCCTTCGCTCCCGTCGTCCGCCACGGGGTCATCCCAAGTAACATCCGTATAATACCACTCGCCGTCAAGGCAAAGGATATTCCATTCATGCCCGACAGCTCCACTATTTTCAAAGCCCGTACCCTTAACTCTTGAGCAAGGAATACCCGACATATTGAGAAGCATCTGATACGCGCAGGCATAGCCCGAGCATATAGCTTTATTAAGGCATAAGGCGCCGTAAGCATTAACGCTCGGCATATACTGACCGCGCTCAAGAACACCGCCGCCTGCTGTTACATCGTATGCCGATGAGCTGTCATAAGAGGTGTTATCAATAAGATAGTTATGAAAATAAAGCGCTTTTTCATAATTGCTCATCGACTCGGTTTCGCTGAGAAGCTCATCACTCAATGCTTTAAGCTTTGCATAATTTGCTTTTACGCTATCCATATCCTCGCTGATATAGGGGCTTATAATTATACTGCTGCCCTTCTGATAAGCGCTTATACTGACATAACTCAGCCAGTAATATTCGGGGTGGTCGGCAATTACCGCATCATACACCTTCATTGCCTGTTTTGAATCCTTTGTGTCAAGCTTGAACTCCGTTTCAAATGAAGCAATCCGGGATAATAAGGATTCATAGAGTAAAAGCTCGTCATCACTGAGCCGCTCCCTGTTAAGCGTGAAAAGGGATTCGTCGGTTTTATTCAGTGTAACAGTTTCTTCACTCACACTTTCGACCTTTGGGAAAACAACGGGTATAGCATATTTCAGAAAAGCGAGCGCAAGCGCAACAACTATAAGGAAAATTATTAATCTTTTAAGTGCTTTCATATTATCACCTTTGCTAATTATATCATATACGAAAATAAATGTCATTATTTAGGTAATAAGACAAGTTAAAAAAAGCATAGTATCAAACGGAGGAGATGCTATGCTTTCAGCGCTGATATCGCTATTAAGTGCGAATGTATTATATTTCATATTACATATTCAGAACACTTCGTCATTCCCAAAGCCGCTTACGCCTAAGCAGGAGAAGGAATACCTTGAAAAAATGAGTGAAGGAGATATGAATGCAAGGGCTGTTCTTATTGAAAGAAATCTGAGACTTGTAAGCCATATTGTAAAAAAATACTATTCAAAAACAAACGACACCGACGACCTTATAAGCATCGGCACTATCGGACTAATCAAGGCAATAGACAGCTTCAATGCAGATAAGGGCACGCGCCTTGCAACCTACGCTTCAAGATGCATTGAAAACGAGATACTGATGCATTTCAGAAGCGCTAAGAAAAGTGCAGGAGATGTTTATTTAAGCGACACACTTGAAATTGACAAGGACGGAAATCCGCTAACAATTGAAGACACTATAAGCGTTGAAACCGATATGGCTGATAATCTTGACAAAAAAATCGCCTGGAGAAAGGCAGTTCAGATTATCAACTCGCTTGAAAATGACAGAGAAAGGGAAATAATTATTCTCCGCTACGGGCTTAATAACAAAAAGCCGCTGACGCAACGCGAGGTTGCACAGAGGCTTAATATAAGCAGGAGCTATGTTTCACGCATAGAGAAAAAGGTACTCGGATACATCAGGGATAATTTATAACAAAGAGCGGAGAAGGGATACCCCGAAACTCCGCTCTTAAACAACTGTATATTAATGTGGCATCGACTGAAGAGCAATGGTAATTAAGGCATTAATTACTGAAACTATTATGCCTATTGTTGCAAGCGTCTTAGCAGTTTTTGCTGTATTGGCAATCTCCTGATAGCCAAAGGAATTTGCATAGTCAGAAACCTGATTTGCTCTTTTAATACAAATTGAGCCTGTAATCCATGTAACAAAAGGAATTATGAAACCGAATATGAGAGCAACAATTCCAAGGCTCTTTGCAGAATTTGCAAGCTGCTGTTGCTGAGCAAAGTTCTGGTCGCCGAAGGGCTGATAATACTGCTGGTTATACTGCTGATATCCCTGCTGATAAGGCTGCTGCGGCTGACCGCCCGAATAGGGCTGATACTGCGGCTGCTGAGGCTGAACAGGAGGCTGATACTGCTGCTGATATGTCGGCTGAGCAGGCTGCGAGGGGTCAGGAGTATAATACGGCTGACTGCCTGTATTATTAACAGAAGTATAAACACCTGAATTATTTGTATCCTGCTGAGGATTTACATATCCCTGTGTGTCGGAATAATTCGGAATTCCTGCGCTTTCAAGCACTGAACCGCAGTTACAGCAAAACATACCGTTGTCAACATTAGAAGCGCCGCACTGTTTACAAATAATCATAATTCGTTCTCCTTACATAAATATGTATTATTTACCTTTTAAATATATTACCGCCCGAACAGTCAATTGCGACTGTCAACGGAAATTTATTTATTTTTAATTTCTTAACCGATTCACATCCGAGGTCATCATAGGCGATTACCTCGCACTCCTCAATACATTTAGCGGCAAGAGCGCCTGCACCGCCGATAGCGCAGAAATATACCGCTTTATTTCTGATAATAGCGTCGCAGACCTCATCACTTCTCTCACCCTTGCCTATCATTGCGACAAGTCCGAGGTCGAGAAGACGCGGTGAAAAAACATCCATTCTTCCCGAGGTGGTAGGACCGCAGGAGCCTATCGGTAAACCTTCGGGCGCAGGTGTAGGACCTGCATAATAAATAACTGCGTCCCTGATATCATACGGAAGCTCTTCGCTGTTATCAATAGCTGCGACAATTCTCTTATGCGCGGCATCCCTTGAGGTATATACCGTACCTGACAGGACAACTCTGTCCCCCGCTCTGAGCTTTGGTGCGTACTCGCGAAGCTCAGAAGTATTAAGCTCATACTCCATCGGTGTTACCTCCCTGCTGCTTTAATTCCCTGAGCTTGGATTTAAGCTCCTTGTTTTCATTCTCGAGGGCTTCGAGTATTGCAATATTCTGTTTTAATTCGCGGTTTACCGATTTAAGCTGAAAATCAAGGTTAGAGTTAATAATCTCCAGCCTCTGGCACTCAAAGTTCACATCCTCAAGCGCCGCTGTCAGCCTTGAAATCTCATCGGTAAGCCTTTTAATATCTGAATTTACATTCATCGAAGTACCTCTTTAATAAGATAAAAACAAACAGGAGGGCTTCCCCTCCTGTTAATTAATTAGTTGCTGAAATCATAATCCTTCTGATTATAACAGGAGCCGAATATATTTTCACTTACAGTATAAGAATCAAGAAGCTCAGTATTTGTAGTCGTTGAGTCCTCAGATGCAAGTGTCTGTGAAATCTGGTAAGCATAAACTGTCTGGTCGCCTTCGCTTGAGAAGTACATTACATGGTAACCGTAATCACTTCTTACAATTGCAGTATCTCCAGCCTTACGCGCGGAATCAAAAATCCATGTATTGAAGGAGTTTACCATTGTTCCTGTTGTAATATTCTCAATAAGACCGCCATTAGAAGCAGAACTGTCTGCTGAATTCTCCTTAGCAAGTTCAGCAAAGCTGTCCTCGGTTGCGTCGCCGTCCTGCCACTGCTTAAGAATGTCCTGAGCCTTGTCATAAGCTTCTGCCCACTTGTCAGCAGAAGCAGTTGACTGCTCCGTTGCCTCAAGCTCATCGTCGGCATATATAAGGATATGACGAACATTTACAATATTTCTCTCACTTAAAGATACAGGCTCGATAATATAAGCAACCGTTGTGCTGTAAGTGTAAACCTCGCCTGCAGTTCTGTCCGTGCTGAAGAGATAATCAAGACCCGGATAAGTTGTTTCGCTTGACTCCTCATCTGTAACCGTTGCACTGTCAGCGGCAGAAATAGCATATGCCGGATTTCCGTTAGTATCCGTTCTCTGCTGAAGAACGGATTTTGTTGCACCGATAAAGGTAGAATAAGCGTTATCCTTTAATACTTCCTTGTCGTAATCATCGGTTGCATATGAAGATGCAAGCTCGCCGAAGTTTGAGCCGTCAGCCGAAAGCTTTGAAGCAAACTCCTTAGCCTCATCCTCGGAAGAACATTCATAAAGCATTACATCAACAGTCTGATAATCCTCAAGATGCTCGTCAAGATATGCCTGAATATCCTCGTCAGTGTAGTTGGTTTGAGCTGCGCCTGACTGAAGGTCGCTCTGATAATTCTGTGCTATATACTGACGGGTAACCTCCTGCCTGAAAAGCTTTTCGTCCACGCCCTTACCCATAGCGGCAGTGAGATATGCGTCAAGTGAATAATGATACTGCTGAGCTGATTCCTTGTAGCTGTCAAGAGCTTCCTGAATCTCATTCTGCTGTTCCTCGGTAATCTCAGGCTCCTTGCCGTCGTTAGCCGCAACAGCCTCGAGGTAATAAACATAGGTATTCTTGATAGCGTCGAGAGTGAGCTCGTGCATATGCTCCTCCCATGTCATCTCCTCATTTGTTTCAGTATCGGTATAAGTCTGCTTTGAAAGCTTCTTTGTAAAATCTACATCCATACCTGCGTCAGCAAGGTCAAGTCCGTACTGTGAATACTGCTCTGCAGTATTTCTCATCTGATTGTAGGTTGTAGCATAATAGAAATTGTAAGTAGCTACCTTAATGTTAGCTTTATTTTCGCCGTCAGAAACCGTTAAAGAGGTAAAGCACTTTGCAGGAAGACCTGTTGAAGCGATTACACCCTTCCTTGCTGTGCCTGTTGCAACATAGCAAACAAGAAGCGCAACAACTACCACAACGCAAACACAGCTTTTAATTATCTTAGCCGTATTTTTTGAAATGCCTTTTCTCTGCTTTTTCTTGCCTGAAGTCTTCTTAGGCTTTTTTTCAGCTGACTTGCCTGAAGCAAGTACATCTTCTTCTAATTCTTTCTTGTCCATATTTTTACATCCTTTACAAAAAGAAAATATTTTATATTATTTTACACTATATATCCTGATAATACAAGCCTTTTTTATTCAGCCGGCTGCGCCTGTGCCTGTGCCTGTGCCTGAGTCTGAGTCTGAGTGCTTGCAGGTGCTTCAACCTTATAATTTGAAAGAACCTTTGAAATCCTCTTATTATAAAGTTTTGGCTCTGCTGAAAGCATTTCGTCAAGTAACGCAGTGCGCGCATCCTTCTCAAGCTGTGCCAGATAAGCAGGCTGACTGTTCACAAAGAACATAATATGCGTACCGTAGTCGGAATCTACAAGCCCTGTGTCGCCGTACTGTCTTGACTCGTCAAAAGTCCAGTCCTTAAACGGCTGTACAAAATTTGTTTCATCGTTTATCTGATAAAGGCCGCCGAAAACATCATTCTGACCGCTTGCAGTTGTTGAGCCCGGGTCAGCACTAATCTGCTCGGCAAGAAGAGCAAAATCCTTCTCCGTGCCGTTATCGCTTGTGAATTTATCAAGGATAAGCTGTGCGCTGTTTCTTGCTTCGGCAAGCTGCTCCTCAGTGTAGCTTTGCTGTGCCTGTTCAGTCTGTGTATCCTCAGTCTGAGCTGTGTCGGTTTCAGCCTCTGCGGTATCATCCTTTTTGAATAAGCCCTTTACCTTATCAATGAAGGACTGCTTTTCCTCATCGGTTGAAGCATTATCGCTCTGAGCGTCAACAGCGGTATCGGGTGTTACAAGAATATGTCTTACTGTATAAAGCTGACTTTCATCTCTGTAAGGGTCGGAATTCTTAAGGAGGATATAGGTATAACCCGCCTCAGAATCTGAATAATATGTTTTGTCGCCGATGCTGCTCTGTCCGTCGGTAAACGCCCAGTTAACAATATCGTCGTTAAAATAAGTTTTCGCGTCGGAATAGCTTAATGTGAGATAAATTCTGCTGTAATAATTTTCAAGCGAGCTTGCCTCTGCTTCCTCTTCGCTCACTTCACCGCCGCCCTGCTCAACCATTTGCTGAGCGTCATTTGCGATGTAATCAGCATAAATCTCAGGAACAAGCTCCTTAATCGAAGCCTCATCAGACATCTGCGCCATAATTTCCTCAGCCTGTTCAGTTGAAGCATTCGCAGTTTCCTCTGTGCTTGAATCGTACGGGATTGCAAGATAGAGCATATCAACGCTGTAATACTCCTGCTCATGCTCTGAGGTGAAGTTTGCAAGATATTCCTCATCAAGAGGCTCAGTTGCAAATAAACCCCTGTAATTCATAGCGTAATAATACTGCTCGAGCATTGCACGAATTGTATCCTCGCTTACATATCTGCCAAACTGTGATTGAATATAATTATTAAGCGATTTCTTCTGCTGCGACATCTTGGCTTCGCCCGTGCCGTAAGTTTCATTAGCAGTTGCCTGCAGCGCACCGAGCTGGTCTTCAATAGTTGACTTCTGAGTATCTGTAAGCTCAACGCCCTCTTCAAGCGCTTTATTGTAGTAAACAGTGATGTAATGAATCTGATTCATTGTTTCCTGCTTGAACATATCAGCCCATGAAATTTCGTTGCCCTCGTCGTCAACCGTCATCTGCTCATCATAGCTCTTGGTTGTATCAAGCGAAACCTGACCGTATGAAGCATAGCTTTCATAATAGCTTACCACGCTTGAATAATAATAGCTGTACATACCTGCGCTGATGGGCGTACCGTCAACAGTGGCAACAACCGACGCAGGATTCATCAGTCTGCCTTCCTTTGAATTGGGAACGGTATAATATCTGACGCCGAAAACGGCAACAATTGCCGCTATGAGCGCAACACAGATTGCAACAGGAATAAACTGGAGCTTTTCCTTATTAAGCGTAATCTGCACCTGAGAGCCCTCAGAGCTTACAGCCTTTGCACTGCTTTGTTCCTCTGTATTTTCATTTTCCTCATCCGACTCGTCGTCCTCGGGATTATCGGATACAAGCATATCCTCAATACCTGCAGTGGCGACCTCTGCGTCGAAAACCCAGTTGTCGTTATCCTCAAGCTGAATCTCCTCGCCGAAAGCTTCCTTCTGCTCGGTATCCTCCTGCTCGGGAATACTGTTTAAATCCTTTTCGTCCATATAAACACTCCAAACAATTTTATAAATTAATACCCGTTAATTATACAATATTGAAAGCAGATTTTCAATATATTATTTTTAATTTAATAAATTATTGAAAATTAAATACACTTGCAAATTGATTGCTTATGTTGTATTATGGTTTTGTTAAAAGTCTATATTTATTCAGGGCGAAGCTTTATATGAAAGAAAAAATAAATATTTTCAGGGAAAAATACAGAGCTAATCCCGGCTGGTACTGGCTTCTCTGGACGCTCTTCCTTTTTCCTTTACTGCCCGAATACATAAGCCCGTTTATTCTTTTTTCAGGCTTTATTGTTTTTAAAAGGCAGTGGTCAAAACTTAATAACAACGCGCTTCTTGGCGATATGGGTAAGGCGATATTCATACTAACCTGCTATATGGTCATATCGGGAATATGGAGTAAAACACATATTCTGTCATCACTTATCGGAATGCTTTGGATGGGGTGTTTTCTTATTTATGTATTTATTGCAAATATAGTTAACACCAAGGAAAAGCTGAAAACGGCAATCACCTGTATGAATCTCGCTTCAGGTATTATCGGAATAATTGCCGTACTTGAAATACTTACATACTACCTTTCATTAAGAGAGGGCAATGAAACACTGCGTTTCCCGAATCCGCTGTACTTTGATTTCAACAAGCTTATATTTGAAAAAATACCTGTTGATATAGTTTATTACAGATTTGCGGCGCGTGCTTCGGCGACCTTTGATAATCCGCTAATACTTGCTACTTTTCTTGTAATAACAAATCCGTTTTGCGCATTCGGCTCGCTGTTTTTCACCCATTCAAGAAACAGAAAGCTGAGCAGAGCGTGCTGGCTTTTCTCGACGGCGGGTATAATTGCAACTACCTCGAGGGGCGCTTATATAGCGGTAGGGCTTACGCTGCTGATTGTGCTTGTAAGCTTAACAAAAAACAAGAAGCTTTTAAGGAAGGTTCTCCCCTTTGTGCTTCTCGTCGCTATTTCAACGCCTATCGGTCTTGTAATAAGATATAAGAATTCCTCAACGGATTTTCTTTCATCAACTGAGAACAGATTTGACATCTGGCGTTTTTGCTTCAAAGAATTTATAAGAAGTCCTAAAAATCTGCTTATAGGTCTCGGCGCAGGCTCGGACAATGTACACACATTACTGAGGGACGGGCACGGACTTGACAGGACGCACGCTCACAACCTGTTTCTTGAAATGCTTGTTGAGGGCGGTCTGATTTACTTTGTAATCGTTCTCGTCGCGTTTGTTTTCCTTGTTAAAAAGCTCTATGCTCTTTCAAAAAACCGGAACAAGCTGTATATGCAGTATACTGTCCTTTACATAGCCTCACTCACAGGCTTTCTTATGATTTCGCTGTTCGAGTTCACTCTGCAGTCGCCTAAGGAATTAATAGTATTCTTTGCGCTTCTCGGCTTTATTGAGGCAACTTACAGAATAGCTGAAAATCATATTCAAAAAACACCCGATATGGAAGAACAGGAAGAAAGAGTAATGATAACAAAATAACAGAACAGTCAAACCCTGACTGTTCTGTTATTTTTTGCCTTTATATTCTTTCAGCAGCAATTCTTTTAAAATGCGACATTACATTTCTCAGGCTTTCGGTAAGCTCCTGCGGACTCTCCTTCATACCCTGCTGAGCCCAGTTGATAACAACACCGGCTATTCCGTAGCCGAGAAAGAGCGTTGTAATTCTCTCATCAAACTCACCCTCAAGGTAGCTCTGATTATCATCTTCAACCTTTCTGACAATCTTTGAAAACTCACTGCTTAGCATCTGATTTATAAAAAACGCAACCTCATCGGCATTAAGCCTGAAAGCGTTTTTGTAAAACCTTTCGCTGTTTTTCATCGTAGTAAACATAGCTTCAAGATGCTCATAAAGATTGTCAAAGGTAAAATCCTTAATAAAAGGCTCAATAAGCTCCATGGAAAAAATCCAGCCGAGAAGCTCATATTTATCAGTAAAATGATAATAGAAGGTCTGGCGGTGGATAGAACAGTTATTAGTGATATCGGATATAGATATCTTTTCAAAAGGAGTTTTATCCATTAACTGCTTTAACGAATCGGCAATTTTTTGCTGAGTTACATTAGAGCAATTAAGCTTATTATTTTTTGGCATTTTTATCACCTCACGGACATTCTAACATATTTTACAATATTAAACAAGTGTATAAATAAAAATCCTGTCTCTCGACAGGATTTTTTGAATTTGTCTATTTAGCGCTTGTTTCACAGTAAAGGCAGCGGTAAGTACCTTTGGTATCGGTAAGAGTAAAAATATGGTCGATACTCTCGTTATTACAAATACATCTCGGATTCTGACACTTAACGACATTGACAAGTTTTTTAGGAAGGCTCAGCTTCTTTTTCTCCGTTCTTACGCTATCCTTGATAATATTTACCGTTGCGTCGGGAGCGATAAAAGCTATCAGGTCAAGGTCAATATCAATGAGCTCATTAATCTTAATTATGTCCTTTGAACTGTTTTTCTGCGATTTTGCATTTGTGATAATTGCAACCTGACACGAAAGCTCAGACAGATTAAGAACATCGTAAACGAGCATTCCTTTACCTGCAGGGATGTGGTCAATTACATAGCCGTTTTCAATTGAATCAATATTCATTAAAGAGCACCTCCCCATTTAAGAAGCGTGATGATAAGCGCCATACGGATATATTTACCGTTTAACGCCTGTACAAAATACTTGGCTCTCGGGTCATCGTCAACCTCGGTTGAAATCTCATTTACTCTCGGAAGCGGATGCATAATTGTCAAATCCTCTTTCGCCGTTCTGAGCTTTCCGAGGTCAAGAATAAAGGCGTCCTTGTGTTTAAGATACTCCTCCTCGGAGAAGAAACGCTCACGCTGAATTCTCGTCATATAGAGGATATCAAGATTCGGCATTTCCTGCTCCATATCCTCTACCTGAATATAGCTTGCGCCGCTCGGCTCAAGCACATCGGTGATAATGTACTCAGGTACCTGAAGCTCTTTCGGCGCAATCAGGACAAAGGAAACATTTTCGTATCTGCTCATCGCCTTAATTAACGAATGAACAGTTCTTCCAAACTTTAAATCGCCGCAAAGACCGACTGTGAGATTATCAAATCTGCCTTTTTCGCGGTAAATCGTCAGAAGGTCCGTAAGCGTCTGCGTGGGATGAGCATGACCGCCGTCGCCTGCATTTATAATCGGTACGCCCGATTTAAAGCTCGCAACCCTCGGCGCGCCCTCGAGAGGATGACGCATCGCAATAATATCCGCATAGCAGGAAACCATACGCACAGTATCCTCCACGCTCTCCCCCTTGGAAGCGGACGAGGAGCCGCCCTCGCTGAAGCCAAGCACATTACCGCCAAGCTCATACATAGCTGCCTCAAAAGAAAGCCTTGTTCTTGTTGACGGCTCGAAAAAAAGCGTAGCAAGCTTTTTGCCGTCGCAGATATGTGAATACTTCTTGCCGTCAGATATAATATCGCAGGCAAGAGCAATCATATCATCAATTTCACCAAGCGTTAAATCCGTTGTGTCAAGTAAGTGTCGCATATTAATCCTTTGCTCCGTTAATTTCAAGATATTTCTTTATACGCTCAACATTTTCAGCATTACTGCTGTCCTCTTCAAGATACTCAATAATATCGTAAACATCAACAACCGAGTATACCGGGAAGCCATATTCCTCTCCGACCTCAGCCATTGCCGATTTTTCCGTCTTTCCCTTTTCCTTACGGTCAACCATAACGAAAACGGCTGAAACTCTGGTACCTTCAAGCTGGGATAATATTGACATACTTTCCCTTATTGCAGTACCTGCGGTAATAACATCCTCGACAATTACAATCTCCTCGTTCTCCTTCGGAGTATAGCCGACGAACAGACCGCCCTCACCGTGGTCCTTTACCTCCTTACGGTTAAAGAAGAACGGTACATCAAGTCCGTTTCTGGCAAGCGCAACGGCAACCGATACTGCAATCGGAATTCCCTTGTAGGCAGGTCCGTAAAGCACTGTTTTTTTATTCCCTATTTTTTCAAAATAAGCTTTGGCATAGAACTCACCGAGCTTCTGTATCTGTTCGCCCGTTTTGATATCGCCTGCATTAATGAAATACGGGATTTTTCTTCCGCTTTTCGCCGTGAAATCGCCGAATTTGAGAACACCTGCATTCTCTAAAAACTGAATAAACTCTCTTTTATACTGCTCCATACTGCCTCCTTAATCAACAAATTCCTCAACGCATCTTCTGTATGCGGCAACGGGGTCGTCAGCGGCGGTAATAGGTCTGCCGACAACAATATAATCCGAGCCGATTTCCTTAGCCTTTGCAGGAGTTGTAACTCTTACCTGGTCGCCGACATCGCCGTCTGCAAAACGCACGCCGGGCGTTACTGTCATAAACGAAGCTCCGCACGCTTCCTTTACCATACCTGCTTCAAGCGGTGAGCAGACAACGCCGTCAAGCCCAGCCGTCTTTGCATTCTCAGCGTACTTTACAATAGTATCGTTTATAGAAGCATTTATAAGAAGCTCCTTCTGCATTCTCTCCTCGCTTGTTGATGTAAGCTGTGTTACAGCAATCAGAATGGGTCTTGTGCCGTCCTCACGGGTAAGACCCTCAAGCGCATATTTCATCATCTCAACAGTGCCTGCCGCATGTAAATTTGTCATATCCACATCAAGCTTTGATAACACAGCCATTGATTTTTTTACGGTATTCGGAATGTCGTGAAGCTTTAAGTCAAGGAAAATCTTATGCCCCCTCCTTTTAATCTCACGGACAATTGAAGGACCTTCGGCATAAAAAAGCTCCATACCTATTTTAACAAAAGGCTTTTCCTCGGTAAACTTATCAAGAAAAGCAAAGGTCTGCTCTGCTGACGAAAAGTCGCAGGCAATTATTACATCCTTACCCATTAGTCAACAACTCCTATAATATCGCTTATTTTTTCTATATGAAGCCTCTCGCACTCAGCAGGAAGCTCATTTATTATATCTCTGCAGGCATAGGGATTAATCAGATTAGCGGCGCCAACCTGCACTGCTGTTGCGCCTGCCATCATCATCTCTATAACATCCCTCGCACCCGATACGCCGCCGCAGCCCATTACGGGTATATTGCAGGCTTTTGAAACCTGATATACCATTCTTAAAGCTACCGGGAAAATTGCGTCGCCGCTGAAGCCGCCGATTTTATTTGCAATAACGGGTTGTCTTTTATTAACATCAATCCTCATACCGAGCATTGTATTGATAAGGCAAATACCGTCAGCGCCCGCGCTTTCGCATGCCCTTGCAATCTCAGTTATATCGGTAACATTGGGCGAAAGCTTGATGAATACGGGCTTTGTTGTTACAGCCTTAACAGCTTTTGTAACCTCGGCAGCAACCTTCGGGTCAGTACCGAAGGACATACCGCCCCCGTGAACATTCGGGCAGGAAACATTGACCTCCAGAATACCGACCTGTTCCTCCCTATCAAGAAGCGCACAGGTATATGCGTAATCCTCTGTCGAAAAGCCCGATACATTCGCAATTACCTTTTTACTGAAATATTCCTTCATCTCGGGAAGCTCATGCTCGATTACATGATGTACGCCCGGATTCTGAAGTCCTACCGCATTAATCATACCCGAGGTACACTCTGCAATTCTCGGCGTAGGATTACCGAAACGAGCGTCCTTTGTAGTACCCTTGAAGGAAAACGAGCCGAGAATGTTTATATCGTAAAAGTCCTTAAACTCTTTACCGAAGCCAAAGGTACCCGATGCCGGAACAACGGGATTATCCATATGCATACCGGCAAGATTAACAGATAAATCTACCATATAATCTCCTCTCTCATAAGCACGGGACCGTCCTTACAAATTCGCTTACTGCCGTATTTGGTCTTGCAGGAACAGCCCATACAAGCGCCGAAGCCGCAGCCCATTCTCTCCTCAAACGAATACTGCCCCTGCGTTGTTACCTTAGCCTCTATCGCTTTGAACATCGGCATAGGACCACAGGTGTAAAAATAATCATAATCTTTCGGGAAAGCGTCCGTTACAAAGCCCTTAACGCCGTAAGAGCCGTCAACTGTTGTTATAATAACTTCAGCGCCAAGCTCTCTGAATTCATCCTCATAGAAAATTTCGGACTTCGTATTAAAGCCAAGTATCACGGTAACCTTCTGTCCTGAC
The DNA here is from genome assembly GCA_902791235.1 of Oscillospiraceae bacterium. Taxonomy (GTDB): domain Bacteria; phylum Bacillota; class Clostridia; order Oscillospirales; family Acutalibacteraceae; genus Eubacterium_R. The sequence goes on along the minus strand of CADAUV010000014.1, from coordinate 9,490 downwards.
TCTATGAGCTTTTTAGCAAGCATATAAAGCGGCGGCACGCCGACGCCTCCGCCGATTAAAAGCGGTCTTGAAGTGCTGCTGTCAATTTTATATCCGTTGCCAAGCCCCGTGAGAACATCAAGGCTGTCGCCTGCCGAAAGCTTACTCATCTGCTCAGTGCCGCTTCCGACAACTTTATAAATTATTGTAATTCTGCCGTTTTCACAGTCGCATACCGAAATAGGTCTTCTGAGGTACTTGCCGTCAAGTGCAATATTAATGAACTGACCGGGCGCAGTGATATACTGCGTATCGCCCTCGAGCACCATTTTGTAAACGGTATCGGTAAGCGCTGTATTTTCGGCTATTTTATATATTCCCTGTTTGTACATATCCGTCCTTTATTCTGCGTCAATCGTTGATACGCCGAGAGTGATTTCCTCAAGTACATCAAGAAGCACCTTAACAGTATCAAGCGAAGTGAACATTGTTACATTATTTTCAACAGCGGCACGCCTGATTTCAGAGCCGTCGGAATGTGAGTCGCCCGCATTGATGTCAATTGTGTTAATGACATACGCAATATGACCCTGACGAAGCGCCTTAAGTATCTCATCACTTTCGTCAAGCGTAAGCTTAGCCCTGACTCTTGTGCGAATACCGTGAGCCTTAAGATATCTCGCAGTACCCTCCGTCGCTTCAATATTAAAGCCGAGGTCGTAAAAGCGTTTAATAAGCGGTAATGCCGTCGGTTTATCATTATCGGCAATAGTCGCAAGCACCGTGCCGTAGTTAGCAACATTAAGACCCGAAGCCTGAATCGCCTTATAAAGCGCTCTTGTAAGGGACTTGTCATAGCCGATTGCCTCACCTGTCGACTTCATCTCGGGTGAAAGATATGTGTCCATACCTTTAAGCTTTGAGAACGAGAAGGCAGGAGCCTTAACATACCAGCGGCTCTTTTCCTTGGGATAAACCTCCGTAATACCCTGCTCCCTGAGCGAGCTTCCGAGGATTACCTGAGTCGCAATATGCGCCATAGGAACCGAGGTAGCCTTTGAAAGAAACGGAACCGTTCTCGACGAACGCGGATTTACCTCGATTACAAATACATCGTCATTATCATCCGCGATAAACTGAATATTGTAAAGTCCGACAATTCCGATTGCCTTACCGAGTTTTACAGTATAATCAATAATTTTATCCTTAACCTGCTGCGATACGGAGAAGGTAGGATATACCGATATTGAGTCGCCTGAATGTACGCCCGTTTTCTCTACATGCTCCATAATACCGGGGATGAAAACATCCTCGCCGTCGCATATGGCGTCAACCTCAAGCTCCTTGCCCATAATATACTTATCGACAAGTACGGGCTGCTCTGTATTAATCTCAACTGCGGTCTGCAGATAATGCCTCAGAGAGTCCTCACTTGCAACAATCTGCATAGCCCTGCCGCCGAGCACAAAAGAGGGACGGACAAGCACGGGATAGCCGATGCTTTCAGCGACCTTAACTCCCTCCTCGATATTGGTAACTGCTTGTCCTTTTGGCTGAGGAATACCAAGCTCCTCCATAACCTTTTCAAAGGAATCCCTGTTCTCTGCCCTGTCAATAGCCTCGACATCAGTACCGATAATCGGAACGCCGAGTGCGTCAAGCGGCGGCGCAAGATTAATTGCGGTCTGACCGCCGAGGGAAACAACTATTCCAAGCGGATTTTCAAGCGTTATGATATTCATAACATCCTCAACCGTCAACGGCTCAAAGTAGAGCTTGTCCGAGGTTGTGTAGTCAGTTGAAACAGTTTCGGGATTATTATTGATAATGATAGCCTCATAACCTGCGTCGCGGATTGACCAGATAGCATGGACGGTCGAGTAGTCAAACTCAACGCCCTGACCGATTCTGATAGGACCCGAGCCGAGTACAATTATCTTCTTTTTATCGGAAACGACTGACTCGTTCTCCTCCTCATATGTCGAGTAAAAATACGGAACATACGAATCAAACTCAGAAGCGCAGGTATCAATCATCTTGTATACAGGCATAATTCCGTTTTGCTTACGGATATTGAATATATCAGCAGGGCTCTTATCCCAGCAGGAAGCGATGTATTCATCTGACACACCGAGCTTTTTAGCGTCCCTGAGAGTTTCAAGACTGTCTTTGTTTGCCTTAAGTTCATTTTCAAAATCAACGATATTCTTGAATTTTTCAAGGAAGAACATATCTATCTTCGTTGAATTATATATATGGATTAAATCAACGCCAAGACGGATAAGCTGCGCTATTGCAAAGAGCCTGTCGTCAGTGCCTGTTTTGATATAGGCAATAAGCTCGTCAACCGTGTATTCATCAAACTTTTTATTATAAAGATGACACACGCCCGTTTCAAGCGAGCGAACTGCTTTAAGGAGGCTCTCCTCCATAGTTCTGCCGATAGCCATAACCTCACCCGTCGCTTTCATCTGGGTATTGAGCGTGTTATTCGCATCCGCAAATTTATCAAACGGGAAGCGCGCAATCTTGGTTACTACATAGTCAAGAGTAGGCTCAAAGGAAGCAGGGGTGTTTGCTATCGGGATTTCATCAAGGTGCATTCCCACGGAAATCTTAGCAGATACACGCGCAATAGGGTAACCCGAAGCTTTGGAAGCAAGTGCAGAGGAACGGGAAACACGGGGATTTACCTCGATAAGATAATAGCTGAAGGAATGAGGGTCAAGCGCAAACTGAACATTACAGCCGCCCTCAATTTTAAGCTCACGGATAATCTTAAGGGCTGAATCACGGAGCATATGATACTCCTTATTGGTCAGCGTCTGTGAGGGCGCAACTACAACGGAGTCGCCTGTATGCACTCCGACAGGGTCGATATTTTCCATATTACAGATGGTAATTGCAGTGTCGTTTTCATCACGCATTACCTCGTATTCAATTTCCTTATAGCCCTTGATACTCTTTTCAACAAGGACCTGATGAACGGGAGAAAGAGCAAGCGCATTTTTAAGCATCAGTCTGCACTCCTCCTCATCGTCGGCAAAGCCGCCGCCCGTGCCGCCAAGGGTGAAAGCAGGACGGAGAACAACAGGATAGCCTATCCTCTCAGCCGCTGCAAGTCCGTCTTCAAGAGTTTCCGTGATTTCAGAGGGAAGCACGGGCTCTCCGAGGCTTTCGCAAAGCTCTTTAAACAGCTCTCTGTCCTCGGCTCTTTCAATCGCTTTAAAATTCGTACCGAGAATCTCAACATCACATTCATCAAGAATGCCCTTCTTTGCAAGCTGTACAGCGAGGTTAAGACCCGTCTGTCCGCCAAGCGAGGGAAGAATCGCGTCAGGTCTTTCGTGGCGGATAATCCTTGCCACATATTCAAGATTCAGAGGCTCCATATAAACCTTATCGGCAATATCCGTATCGGTCATAATGGTAGCAGGGTTAGAGTTAATAAGCACAACCTCATAGCCCTCCTCACGAAGCGCAAGACAAGCCTGAGTACCCGAATAGTCAAACTCCGCAGCCTGACCTATAACAATAGGACCTGAGCCGATTACAAGTATTTTATGTATATCAGTTCTTTTCGGCATATTACTGAGCCTCCTTTTCCATAAGAGCTATAAACTCGTCAAAGAGATATTCGCTGTCCTGAGGACCTGGCGCGCTTTCGGGGTGGTACTGAACCGAGAAAAGCTTGTTTTTATCGGATTTAACGCCCTCCGCAGTGTTATCAAGCAGGTTGATATGCGTAAGCTCTAACTCGGTCTTTTCAAGCGAAGCCGTATCAACTGCATAGGAATGGTTCTGCGAGGTGATTTCAAGCTTACCCGTTGCAAGATTTTTAACGGGATGATTACCGCCCCTGTGGCCGAACTTCATTTTAAAAGTAGAAGCGCCGAGCGCAAGTGAAATCATCTGATGTCCGAGGCAGATACCGAATATCGGAAGCTTACCTTTAAGCTCCTTTACAACATTTATTACGGGCTGAACATCCTCAGGATTACCTGGCCCGTTTGAAAGGAAAAGTCCGTCGGGTTTAAGCGCCATAATCTCCTGCGCGGTAATATCGTAGGGTACGACAGTTACATTACAGCCCTTTTCGTTTAACTTGCGAACAATGTTAAGCTTGATGCCGCAGTCGATTGCGACGACATCATATTTATGATTAGGTGTTCTTGAATACCAGCGTTTTTTACAGCTAACCCTTGAAACCATATCGGTAGGAATACTGTATTCCCTTACTCTTTTAAGCGCTTCCTCGTACGGCACTTCGGCGTCGGTGATAATTACCTTCTGACTTCCTTCATCACGGATAATCCTTGTAATCATCCTTGTATCAACGCCACTGATACCCGGAATGTCGTATTCATCAAGAACCTCGGAAAGAGTCTTTGTATAACGGAAATTAGACGGAAGGTCGTTATACTCCCTTACAATCAGACCGCCCATTGTAGGCACCTTGGTTTCATAATCCTCATCGGTCATACCGTAATTGCCGATTAGCGGATAGGTCATGCAAACCATCTGGTCGGTATAACTCGGGTCGGAAATAATTTCCTGATAACCTACCATTGAAGTATTAAAAACGATTTCGTTTACTGCTTCCCTGTCGGCGCCGAAGCCGTAGCCGTAAAATTCCTTGCCGTTTTCAAGTACAATCTTTTTATTATAAGGCTTCATAAACAATCTCCCCTCTCAGTAAAGTTAAAACATTCTGACCGCAAAGCTCCCAATCCTTAAAAGGAGTAGCCCTGCCCATCGAAAGAAATTCATCAGGATTAACACGCCATTTTTTATCAAGGTCCAACAGCGCAAGATTTGCGGGCGCGCCCTTCTTTATCTCTCCGCCATCAATTCCGAATATCTCCCTCGGTCTTACTGACATCATATCAATGAGCTTTTCAAGAGTTATTACCCCTGTTTTAACAAGCTTTGTATAAAGGACTGAAAAGGCGGTTTCAAGTCCCACAATTCCCATTGCGGACTTTTCAAGTCCTTTTGCTTTCTCCTCGGCGGAATGAGGAGCGTGGTCGGTTGCAATAACATCAACCGTTCCGTCAAGCACGCCCTCAATAAGAGCCTGCATATCCTCTTTAGAGCGAAGCGGCGGATTCATTTTAAACCTGCCGTCCTCCTGCAAATCCTCGTCGCAGAGTGTGAGATAATGAGGTCCCGTTTCACAGGTAACCGGAATTCCCCTGCTCTTAGCCTCACGGATAATCTCAACACTTTCTTTGGTTGAAATATGACAGACATGATAGCGGCAGCCCGTTTTTTCGGCAAGCTCGCAGTCCCTTTTTATCTGCGCCCATTCGGATTCAGAGCAAATACCCTTATGGTTATGCTTTTTGCAGTATTCGCCGTCGTGGATATATCCGCCTTTCAGAAGTTCGTTTACCTCGCAGTGAGCGGAAATAATCTTACCAAGCGCAGCACATCTTTTCATTGCCTCTTCCATAAGCGCATCGGTCTGCACACCGCAGCCGTCGTCGGAAAAGCCGATAACGCCGTCGGCAAGCTCTTCAAAATCCACAAGCTCGCCCACGCCCCTGCGCCCTTTTGTAATCGTGCCGAAGGGCAAAACATCAATCACCGCGTCGCGACTGATGATATCCGTCTGCACCTTTAAATTATCCGCGCAGTCAGGCGGCGGGTCAAGGTTAGGCATAGTGCACAGCACATTATAACCTGCCCTTGCACCTGCGAGTGTTCCTGTTTTAATCGTTTCTTTATAAGAAAAACCGGGCTCTCTCAGATGTACATGAACATCTGCAAAACCCGGAATTAAATACTTACCCTCTGCGTCAATAATACGGTCAAGGTTATTTTGAGAAACAAAAACACCAAGACAATGAATAACATCATCTTTTATAAGTACATCTGATTTTTCAAACTTACCGTCAATGTAAGTCAATGCATTTTTAATAAGTAATGTCATAGAATAACTCCTTAATGCACGGCTTTTTACTTTCAAAGTATTATAATATATTTTACCTTATTAAGTCAACTGTAAAATAATTATAATATTGTAATAATTTGAGTAACAGTTTTGTAATAAATGTAAAATTGTCAAAAATCGGTTTTGTGCGAAGAAGCGAAATTTAAAAGCTCCTCCTTGGTATTAGAAAGCTTTTCGTCGATAACAAGAGCGATGAGCGTCTGAAGCATATCGCCTATCGCCCTGCCCCTGAAGCCGATATTGATTAAATCAAAGCCGTTTACAGCAAGGTCGCTTACAGCATAAGGTTCCTTTTCGTTTATGACATCATCAAGGAGAAGCTCAAGCCTGTAAAGCCCGTCAAGCTCCTCGCCTGTTTTATCGGGATTTTGCGCAAGCATATCGGCGCGGCGTACTTTAAGCTGAAGCCTTAACACCTCCTCGCCGAGCTTTGAAAGCCACTTGCGAATCTGTTTTTTATTATCCTTTAGCCTTATATCATGATATCTGACAAGAGTTTCAACGGTATTTAAAAGCTCATTTGATGCCCTGAGTCTTTTTAATATATCGCGGCATAACCCGGCGCTGATTTCGGGGTGGCCGTAAAAATGGTCGCCCCTGCTGTCAGTCGTTTTACAATGCGGCTTACCGATATCGTGAAATAAAAGCGCAAGGCGGACCTCGGGTATTTTTTCACCTGCCCCCACGCTATGACAGATATGCTCCCAGACATCGTATATATGCCAATTGTTATTCTGAGGAAAATCAAAACAGGGAGTGATTTCGGGTATAAAAACGGCAATAACCTCGCGGTATTCAAGCAAAACCTCGCAGGCATAATCGCCCATAAGAAGCTTTTTAAGCTCTGTGAACAGGCGCTCTGCCGAGATATTTTTAAGAAGCTCCTTATTCCTGAAAACAGCTTCCTTTGTACCTTTTTCGATTTCAAAGCCGAGCTGAGAGGAAAAGCGGATAGCACGCATAATACGAAGTGCATCCTCGTTAAAACGCTTGTTTGCGTCGCCGACAGCCCTGATTAATTTGTTATTGATATCGTCAACACCTCTGAACAAATCAACATAGCCTTTTTCGCCGTTATACGCAATTGCGTTAATTGTGAAATCGCGCCTTGATAAATCAAAGCGAATATCGCGGACAAAGCTCACGCTTTCAGGGTGCCTTGAATCAAAGTATTCGCCGTCCTTGCGGAAGGTTGTTACTTCAAAGCTAACGCCCTCGACAAGTGCGGTAACCGTTCCGTGCTTAAGCCCTGTTTCAAAATACTTTATACCGTTTTCATCAAGCACTCTTTCAACCTCAAAGGGCGTTGCGCTTGTTGTAATATCAATATCATCGCAGGGTCTTTTGAGTAAAAAATCCCTGACGCATCCGCCCACGGCATATGCCTCAAAGCCTGCGCCCGTAAGTAAGGATATTAACTTTTCAGCGCCAGCCTGAAGCTCCATAATTACTCCTGATTCTTAAAAACAAGCTTTACAGCGTGCTTTTTATTATACTTCTCAACCGCATCAATAACGAACTTGCAATCGTCCTCATTAAGCGCTTCCTTCTCCTCGGGATAGTCCCAGTTAGAAAAGGGATTTTTATTTATTACAAGCATATTGCCGCCGTCAAGCACCCAGTCAAAAACGAGTATTTTGCGCTTGTTTTTAACAAAGTACATCCTGCCGCTTCTTCCCTTGGAAACATTCTTGAAAAAGGCAAGCGAGTTTGCCTGCTTCATAATTGCTCTTACCTGAAGCTCGGGTGCAAGACGGTTAAACTGCCATCTGTTAAAGAGCGGAAAAACAATAATTCCGAGAAGCAGTACCACAGCGATTATTATAAAAATCTTTGCAGATAAAGCCATTTTATACACCTATCGTTATAAGCTCAAAGGGTTTGTATTCAAGTACATCGGTTTCGCCGATTACCTCTTCAAGCATATTAAGCAGCTTCACCTTTTTGTCAAGCCTGATTTTTCCGCGTCTGCCGTCCTGCTCCGAAAGACGGATAACCGTCATATTACCGTCCTCGCTCTTTTTCATTGCCTGAAGGAAAAGAGGAGCATATGTTTCGCCGGAATAATTAACATCCGTCTTTACCAAGGGCACATTATATTCAAGAGAAAGCCTGTTTATGCCTGCTTTTACTGCGTTTTCGGCGTGAGGCATAATCATATAACAGAAATTATGCTCACCCATATCGCTTGTAACATCGGGACGGATTGTTGCTCTTAAAAGTGAGAGCGACATTGTACTTTCATCAAGACCAACGCCGTATTTACCGTCGTTGATAATTGCTATACCTCCGTCGGTTTCCGACATATCAACCCACTTGTGGTGACATACCTCAAAACGAGCCTTCTGCCAGCTTGTATTCTTATGGGTATCCCTTTCAATAAAGCCTGCCGAAGTATCGCAAAGAGCCTTTCTTGTAAGCACATTACAGTTAAAATCAACCTTTGCAAGCCTGTGCTTTTCATGCCAGTTTACCCTGTTTTCAACCTCAATACCACGGCTTCTTCTGAAAAGCCTTACAGTCATTTCCCATTCGGATTTTTCAGTGGTTAAAACTGTTTTAAAGCTTGCACACTCTCCGTTTACAGCCACAAGCTCAAGAGGCTTTTTAACTGTGAATTTATACTGCCTGTCCTTATAATTCGGGAGAATATCCCACGCGTCATAGTTACCGGGGGTGTCGGCATAAAGCTTAAGCTTGTTAAAGTCGCCGCCGACCCACTGCCTTTCAAGCTCTTTATCATATATTGAAGCTATCGAGCCGTCAGGATTAAACTTTATTTTATAGTAGGGCGTTTCTACGCTTTCACCGTTTTCAAGCCAGCTTGTATCGGTATGGCCTGCTTTTCTCAGACTTGCTGACGAAAGCGCAGGAATAGCAGGAATTATCCAGTTACCTTTGACACCAAGACGAGTATCGTCGCCCTTTTTATTTTCAACAAAGGTAAGAGCCTCCCTCTTGAAATTAAGGGTATTAAAATACTTTGTACCGCTGCCTATAATTTCATCAAGGCCTGCTTCAACCTCCCTGTAATCAGCCATAGCGTCTTCATATACAGGATGGATGTGCGAGCCCGGAAGGATATCGTGGAACTGATTTACAAGGAATTTCTTATAAAGCCCGGTAATCCTTTCCGTATTGTCCTCGCCTTTTAAGACTGAGAGCATTTCGGCTGTTCTGAATTTATACTCAAGTCTTCTGTTAATTCTCTTGAGATTTGATTTTGTTGTAAAGGTACCCCTGTGCATTTCAAGGTACAGCTCGCCGTCCCAAACATCAAGCGAAGCGTTGTCCTTAAGATTTCTTTCAAGATATTCAGCGCCGCCCATATGCTCGCATTTAGGCATAACGGAAAGCTTGTCAAAGCGGTGCATAAGCTCTATCATTTCCTCAGTACAGCCTGAGCCGCCGTCGCCGTAACCAAACATATTCATCGTCTGTCCGCCGCTGTCCTTATCAATATATGCTTCCCAGTTTTCCTGAATCTGCGAAGGCATATTCCAGGTGCTAAAACGGGTCGGAGGTACACAGGCGCAAACCTCGCTTCCGTCAATA
>CADAUV010000013.1 GCA_902791235.1 Oscillospiraceae bacterium | reverse complement strand
CTCGATGACATCGAGATCGCAATAAGACAGGAATTAAAGCCCATCCGTATTTTTAAGGAGGGCAATGCTTTTATTTATGATTTTGGCATCAATACAGCGGGTGTTTGCCGTTTGCACATCTTTGCACAACAAAATCAAAAAGTTAAACTGACCTTTGCCGAAATACTGAAGGACGGAAAGTTTTTTGTAGACAACACAACCTTTGACCATAGCCGAGAAAAGTATTATCAGAGCGATACATACATCTGCAAAGAAGGAGAAAATGAATGGGCGCCTGCTTTTACTTATCATGGCTTCCGTTATGTTAAGGTTGAGGGAATAACGGATGAACAGGCAACGGATGATTTGCTGATTTATTTAGTATTCAATTCATACTTAGAGGAAATCGGCAAATTTTCCTGCGATGACGAAGTGATAAATAATCTTCACAAAATGGCGCTGAATTCCACTCTCTCAAACTTTCATCATTTCCCGACGGACTGTCCGCACAGAGAAAAGAACGGCTGGACTGCTGACGCAGCGCTTTCGGCAGCGCATACTCTATTGTATTTTGAACCCACGGCAAACTACAAACAATGGCTCATCAGCATTTGCCATGCGCAAAATGAAGTCGGCGCACTTCCGGGTATTGTTCCGACTTGGGGTTGGGGCTTTGAATGGGGTAACGGTCCTGCGTGGGACAGCGTTATTACTGAACTTCCGTATCAAATCTGGCAAAAAAGAAACGACCTTTCCGCTTTTGAAATATGCAAGGAAGCAACCATAAAATACATTGAATACCTGGACACAAGAAAAGATGAAAAAGGTCTTCTTGCCATAGGACTCGGCGACTGGTGTGCGCCCGATAATCCGCGCAAGGCACCGCTGATTCTGACCGACAGCATTGAGGCATTTGATATATCAGATAAAGCCTCGCAGATGTTCGGGGCAATCGGTGACGCTGAAAACGCAGCATATTGCAGCGCTTTTGCAAGCGATATGCGAAAGAGTATAAGAAAACACCTTTTTAACAAGGAAACAGGTGTTTTTGAAGGCGGCTCGCAAACTTCACAGGCTATGGGAATATATTACGGCATTACAGAAGAAAGCGAAAAAGAAAAAGCCTTTAAGGTGTTGCTTGATATAATCAAACAGGACGATTATCATATTGCAACAGGGGTGCTTGGCGGCAGAGTACTTTTTCATCTGCTTGCCGAAAACGGCGAAATTGATACGGCAATACGAATTCTCAAGAACCCCACCCCGCCTTCATATATGCAGTGGGTGCAAAATGGCGACACAGCGCTTTGTGAGGGCTTTGGAGAATACGATGGCCTTTCCTCACACAATCATCATTTTTGGGGAAACATAAGCGAATTTTTTATGCAACAGATTTGCGGCATAAAGGTTTGCGCTGACACAATTAATATTGAACCTCATATACCAAGCGGTATGAACAGTGCCTGTGCAACCTATCGCAGTGTGTACGGAGCAGTATCTGTTAACTGGAAAAAAGAAGGTAACGCAGCGAGTTTTGATATCAAATGCCCGAAAAACTTAAAAGGTGTATTCAAATTCGGAAGCTATACCTGCCCTGTGTCTGAGATTAATGCACCATTACATTTTACCATAAAATATGATTAACAACTTACATATTAAAAAAACCATAAAAAAATATGTTCAAATAATAAGTGGTCAGATAAGTGGTCAATAAGTGGTCAAAGGTGTTTTTGACGAAAAAATCCCTCTTTTGAGTTCCGATAAATTCGGGCTCTCGAGAGGGATTTTTGTTGGGCTCTTATTCGTTTTTTGCAGCCTTGGGAGCAGTTCTTCGGCAGTTCTTTTTCGTCCATAAAAAGCAGAAAAACCGCCTTTTCAAGCGGTTTTTCTGTGGTGGAAGAGGGTGGACTCGGGCTCCGCCCGAGGGTCGCTTGCTTCGCAAGCCGTCGCATTATATGCCCCTTGCTCCTCCGACAAGTCGTACCGTCGCAAGATGAGCGTGTGGTTCGAATCCATTATATAAAAGATACCGAGCAGACAAAAGTCTACTCGGTATCTTTGGTGGAAGAGGGTGGATTCGAACCACCGAAGTCGTTGACGGCAGATTTACAGTCTGCTCCCTTTGGCCGCTCGGGAACTCTTCCATATTATGGAGCTGGTGAACGGACTCGAACCCCTGACCTGCTGATTACAAATCAGCTGCTCTACCAACTGAGCTACACCAGCGTATTTATAACGCTTAAATAATATATCATAAGTAGGGCGCATAGTCAAGTCTTTTTTAAAATTATTTTCCCCAGTCGGATATTAAATTTTCCACCATATTTACATCCTTTGTGATGATGTTATCAGGGCTTGCCATAAGCATTTTTTTAACAATTCGCTCGCTGTCGACAGTCCACACGGAAAGCTTATAGCCGTTCTGATGCAGAAGCTCGGAAAGCGTTGTACCGGCGTACTGAAAATAGCAGTTAATGCCGATTGCGCCCGTTTCAGCAAGCATATCAAGAAGCTTCTGACGGTAGTCATCCATAAAGACCTTCGTACGAGAAGGCATATAATTTACATAAAAAGGAATATCCTTGCAGTCGGACTCTTTGACAGTTTGCGCCTGTCTTACCTCAATTCCCGTCATAAAGCATCTGTCAACAAGATTATATTCAACAAGAAGCTGATAAAGCCCGTTAAGCGTTCTCATTTCCTTTATATTAAGATTGATACCGACAGATGTCGGCTTGATAAGCTCAAAGGCTTCGCCAAGCGGTACGCCGTCGTTATTCGTAACAACGATATCGTGGGAAAGCACAATTGTTCCGTCGGGGCGCTGCCTGATGTCAAGCTCAATCACCTGAACCTCATTTTCAATCGCAGCGTTCACGAAGTCAAGAGGTGCCGATACGCCGAAGGCGCCCATATTCGCTGTGATAGTAAAGCCGTCGACAATCACAAGCTTACGCTCGTCATAAGTCTTTGTAACGGCATATTCGGCAACGCCGACTACCATTGCAACGGACACAATAAACGCAAAAACCTGATAGGAAAAATGCGCAGCCCATGTCGGAGTCAGACTACGCTTTAAAAACCTCTTGAATTTTTGCCACCTTGTCAAAGGCTGTTCAGTCATAATAACAACTCCGAAAGAATACTTGGGAGGGCTTTTGCCCTCCCCCGTTAATAATTAATCGTTTGTACTGCCTGAATAGTTAGGCGCTTCCTTAGTGATTGAAACATCGTGCGGATGGCTTTCAACAAGACCTGCGCCGGTGATTTTAATAAATCTTGCATTTGTTCTGAGCTCCTCAACCGTATGACAGCCGCAGTAGCCCATACCTGAGCGCAGACCGCCCATCATCTGGAATACAGTATCGCTGAGAGGTCCCTTATAAGGTACACGACCCTCGACGCCTTCGGGAACGAACTTCCTTGTACCTGTCTGGAAATACCTGTCGGCGCTGCCCTTATTCATAGCGCCGAGCGAGCCCATACCTCTGTAAACCTTAAACTGTCTGCCCTGATAAATCTCAGAGTCGGAGGGTGATTCCTCACAGCCGGCAACAAGCGAGCCCACCATAACAACCGAGCCGCCTGCAGCAATTGCCTTAACAATCTCACCGCTGTACTTGATACCGCCGTCCGCGATAATCGGAATACCGTATTTATCAGCCATTTCAGCCGAGTCGCAGATTGCGGTAATCTGAGGAACGCCGATACCTGCGACAATTCTTGTTGTACATATTGAGCCGGGTCCGATACCGACCTTGACTGCGTCTGCACCTGCTTTGATAAGAGCCTCGGTAGCCTCAGCGGTTGCAACATTACCTGCGATAAGTGAAATCTGAGGAAAGGCATTTTTAACCTTATCAACAGCAGTCATAATGTTCTTACTGTGGCCGTGCGCGGAGTCAAGCACGAAGGCGTCAACGCCTGCGTCAACAAGAGCCTGCGCTCTGTCAAGAACATCATTTGTAACGCCGAGTGCCGCAGCGCAGAGAAGCCTTCCGCCTGCGTCCCTTGCGGTGTTCGGATACTTAACGCTCTTCTCTATATCCTTGATTGTAACAAGACCCGAGAGCTTACCCTCGCTGTCAACGATAGGAAGCTTCTCCACCTTTGAATTCATAAGAATCTTCTTAGCTTCATCAAGTGTTGTACCCTTCATTGCGGTTACAAGCTGGTCCTTGGGAGTCATAACCGAAGCAAGTTTTACGCTGTAATCAGTCATAAAACGAAGGTCTCTGTTAGTGATAATACCGACGAGAGTACCGTCAGCCTCGCACACAGGCACGCCGCTGATGTGATACTTATGCATAAGCTCCTCAGCGTCAGAGGCAAGATGTGATGGCGAAAGGAAAAACGGATTTGTAATAATGCCGTTCTCAGACCTCTTAACCTTGTCAACCTCAGTTGCCTGGTCCTCAATCGTCATATTCTTATGAATTACACCGATACCACCCTCACGCGCAATTGCGATAGCCATTCTCGACTCTGTTACAGTGTCCATGGCGGCGGTCATAAGAGGAATATTAAGAGTAATATCCTTAGTAAGCCTTGTCTTGAGGGAAACCTTGTCAGGTGTAACATCACTCTCGGCAGGAATTAAAAGCACATCGTCAAAGGTAAGACCCTCTTTTACAAACTTTTTACCGTAATCAAGCATAGTAGTACCTCCCGGTTATTATTTATATAATAATATTTTTACTATAATAACACTTTTTAATTGACTGTTCAAGTATTATTTGCAATTTGACTTATCATAGAAGCTGTGCGCTCAGCTGTCTGATTACCGCAGTCAACAGCGGCATCCGCCCATTTCTCGTAAAGAGGAAGCCTGTTTTTATACATCTGCTCAAGGCTTTCGCCCTCCTTCAGAAGAACTCCCCTTGTTTCAAGATTTGAAATTCTGCGCTTCATCTCATCAAAATCAAGCCTCAGATATATGATTTTACCAAGGCTTTTCAGATGCTTCATAGCCCTGTCGGAATAGATTACGGAACCGCCCGTGGCAATCACCGTTCCTTTGATGTCAAGAGAGCAGATTGCCTCCTCTTCCTTCCTTGTAAAATAATCCTCGCCCTTCTCCTCAAGTATCTGCTGAAGGCTCATACCCTCGATATTCTGAATAAGAAGGTCGGTATCATAGAAATTCTTGAGGAGCATTTTTGCACAAATAACGCCGCAGGTGGACTTACCACTGCCGGGCATACCGATAAGAATAATATTTTCACTGTTCATTATTTCACGCCCACTCTCCTGCAGTAGTCATAAAGCTCACAGCCATCGCAGTGCGCCTTTCGCGCCGTACAGGTATCCCTGCCGAACATTACAATCCTGTGGCAGAAATCGGAGCCCTCCTCGACGGGCACAATCTTTTTAAGCGCGAATTCAATCTTGGCAGGCTCCTTTACATTAACCAGTCCGAGCCTGTTTGAAATCCTTATCATATGGGTATCAACGACTATGCTCTCCTTGCCGTAAACATCGCCGACAATCAGATTTGCAGTCTTTCTTCCTACTCCCGAAAGGGTAAGAAGGTCATCAATATTATCGGGCACAACGCCGCCGAAATTATCGCGCACCGACCGTGCCATTGAAACAATCGAAGCCGCCTTGTTCTTGTAAAAGCCGCAGCTTCGGATAATCTCCTCGACATCCTTTACATCGGCGTTGCAGTAATCGTCAAGCGTTTTATACTTACCGAAAAGCACGGGCGTAACGATATTCACTCTCGCGTCGGTACACTGAGCGGACAGCCTTACTGCCACAAGAAGCTCAAACGGATTTGAATATGTAAGGGAACATCTCGCGTCGGGATATTTCTCCTTCAGCGCTTCAATTATATGTAAAACTCTCTCTTTTTTCGTCATGGTATAAGCTTCCCCGCATCGCTGTAAATATTGTACCACTGCTCGCGGCTTAAGCTTACGCTGTCCGCCTTAAGCATGGAAACAAGCCGGTCCGTATTCGTCGTTCCGATAATCGGCTGAACAAAATCGAGCTTCATAAGCCACGCTATTGAAAGCGCCTCGGGCGTAACGCCAAAAGAGTCCGCCCATTCCTTCAGCTTTGCGTTTTCCTCCTCAAGAGAAGAATCGCTCGGGAAAAAGCCGTTATCGCTCCTGAGCGGTCCCCAAGCCTGAATCGTCATATCGTGAAGCCTGCAATAAGGGAGTATTCCTCCGTCGCGGTCAAGCGCAAAATCGTTATTCATATTAACGCACATCCACTCATCAATCATAGCGGAATGGAAAAGACCGAGCTGAAGCTGATTTGTGAGTATCGGCTGAGATACATATTTTTTAAGAAGCTCCGTCTGTGCAGGGCTGAAATTCGACACGCCGAAATTCCTTACAAGTCCCCTGCTCTCAAGCTCGTCAAACGCCTCTGCAACCTCATATCCGTTCATCAGGACATCGGGTCGGTGGAGGCACAGCACATCGACATAGTCAAGACCCATACGCCTGAGCGAGCCCTCAACGCTTGAAATAATATGCTCCTTTGAAAAATCGTAAAAGCCCTTGCGGATACCGCATTTTGTCTGAACGACAATGCTCTCGCGGTCAACGCCCTTAACAGCCCTGCCGAAATACTCCTCGCTCACGCCGCCGTAATAGATGTCGGCATTATCAAAGAAGTTAATTCCCTGCTCGAGCGCCGTTTTGATATGGGTGTTCACCTCAGCCTCGCTCTTACCTCCGAGGCGCATACAGCCGAGCATTATCTGCGATACTTCATAATCCGCAAACTTAATCTTTTTCATTTTTCTTCACCTTGTCCCAGTAGGATTTAAACGCCTGTTCATTTTTATTGTCGCCATAGATATAATACTGCCTGTCCTTGATTTCGTCGGGCAGGTATTGCTGATATGTCCAGTGATTTTTGAATTCGTGGGGATAGATATAAAACTGACCCTTAACCTCCCTGTCCTCGCCGTCATAATGCTTATTTTGAAGCTGGCGCGGTATAGGTCCGTAATTGCCGCTGCTCACATCAGCCATAGCAGAGTCGATAGCGTTAACGCCTGAATTGCTCTTAGGCGCGTTTGCAACAAGGATTACAGCGTCTGCAAGCGGTATTTTAGCCTCGGGCAGTCCGACTGCCTGAGCAATATCCACGCAGGATTTCACTATCGGTATTATCTGAGGATAAGCAAGTCCCACATCCTCGCAGGCGCAGACCATAAGCCGTCTGCAAGCCGAAGGTAAATCCCCTGCCTCAAGAAGCCTTGCAAGATAATGGAGCGCCGCGTTGGAATCAGAGCCGCGCATACTCTTCTGATATGCCGAAATTATATCATAATGCTCGTCGCCGTCCCTGTCGTAACGGACTGAGGACTGCTGTACAAGCTGTGAGGCAAGCTCAAGCGAAACGGACTTTGCGCCGTCCTTTGTCAGTGCCGCGAAAAAGCAGTTTTCAACGCAGTTGAGCGCCTTTCTCACATCACCGCCCGAGCCCCGTGCAATCCTCTCGCACACGCCCTCCTCAAGCTCAAGAGTAACGCCGTTTTCCTCGGACAGAATTTTAAATCCGCGCTTGATTGCAGGGATGATTTCCTCCCACGAAATAAGCTTGAATTCAAAAACCGTTGAACGGGAAAGAATTGCGGGATAGATATAGAAATACGGATTTTCGGTGGTTGAAGCTATGAGCGTAATCTTGCCGTTTT
Organism: Oscillospiraceae bacterium; assembly: GCA_902791235.1. GTDB lineage: Bacteria > Bacillota > Clostridia > Oscillospirales > Acutalibacteraceae > Eubacterium_R. The sequence goes on along the minus strand of CADAUV010000013.1, from coordinate 21,442 downwards.
CTATGTATTCAAGAAGTGTTTGCTGCTGCCTTTTGTTAAAATACTGAATCTCGTCAAGATAAAGCAGTATTCCGTTAGGAGCCGTGAAGGTCCCGATTTCCGCAACAATGTCCTTTATGTCCTGAGTTGAGGCGATAGTGCCGTTAAGCCGTCTTAATGAGCGATTTGTCTTCTTCGCAATAATCGAAGCGACCGTGGTTTTACCGACTCCGCTCGGTCCGTAAAATATTAAATTGGGTATATCCCCCGAGGTTATAAGGTTATAAAGCGCCTTGCCCTCTGAAAGCAGGTGCTTCTGCCCTACCACATCCTCAAGGCTCTCGGGTCTTATTCTGTCTGCAAGCGGTTTTCTCATAAATCCTTCCTCTTTGAATAAACACATCCGCAAAAATCCTGACGGTAAAGCCCGTACTCCTTTGAAAGCTCAATTGAGCGCTTATAGCCCTCGCGCTTTTTAAAATCGGAGTAAAGCCACCTTACGCCGTATTCTTCGGACAGTTTAACGCCTATCTCATTAATTTTTTCTGCATTTTTCAGCGGACTGATTGAAAGGGTTGTGCAGAAATAATCAAAGCCCTTTTCCTTTGCAAGCTGCGCCGCTTTTCTCATTCTCAGCTCATAACAGCGAAAGCACCTTGCGCCGCCCTCGCGGCAGTCCTCATAGCCCTTTGCAATCTCCTCAAACCTCTTTGCCTCGTAGTCGCAGTCAAGAAGCGTTACGGGATTCTTTACGGGCAGACTTTCAATAAGCCTTATCTGCTCAGCCTTGCGCTTTTCGTACTCCTCGCGCGGAGATATATTAGGATTATAATATAAAACCGTAATACGAAAATACTGCGAGAGATACTCAATACAATAGCTTGAGCAGGGCGCACAGCAGCTATGCAGTAAAAGAGAGGGCGCAATGCTCCCTCTCTCATTTTCTATAATCTCATCAAGTTTTTTCTGATAGTTTATCTTGTTCATACCTTTGATAAATAATTAGTCGGGTTTACCCTTGTTCCGTCAAAACGCACCTCGAAATGACAGTGCGGTCCTGTTGAGTTACCTGTCGAGCCGCTCTTTGCGATAACCTCGCCTCTTGAAACGCTCTGTCCTGCGCTTACAAGTATGCTTGAATTATGCGCATAAAGAGTAACCACAGACCTGCCCTGAGCGTCGGTGCCGTGATAAATGAGGATATGATAACCGTAGCTGTAATCAAGTCTTTTCACCGAAAGCACAATTCCGCTCTGCGCTGCAACAACATTCGAGCCTGTCGGACAGGGGAAATCAAGTCCGCCGTGATACTTTCCGCTTGAATAATTCGGGAATCCTGCAGAAATGCTGTAATTACCCGGTACGGGGTAAAGCATATTAAGCACTGCGTTTGAATTTGCGTAAACATCGCCACCGCTTGATTCGGAGGCGTCGGTAATAGTTCTGTCCCCAAGCTCGGGTATAACTATCTCGTCAGGTGATTTTGCCCCTGAAATAAGGGCTCTGATATCGCTTTCAACCTGCGCGATAAGCTCCTCATCCTCATTACGGAATTCCGTATACTGCTTGTTATGCGAGGTGAGCTTGGCAAGAAGCGCGTCGCTCTCAGCCCTGTCCTTCGCAAGAGAAATCTTATCATCGGCAATCTTCTGCGTATTATTTTCAATAACAGTCTGCTTGTCGACAAGCACCTGCTTCTGAGCGTCAAGCTCGGACTGCTTTGCCTCATACGACTTAACCCTCTCGTTAAGTCCGTCCTGCTTGCTCGTAATCTCCTCCATTCTGGAGTTTACCTCTTTCAGAAGCTCTGTATCCGACTTTGACACCGACTTAATCATCTCAAATCTTGTCAGAAAGCTTGAGATATCGTTACTTGTGATAAGGGCTGTAAGGATATTATAATCTCCGCTTATGTACATAACGCGAAGTCGGTAACAATAAGCCTCGTATATACTGCTGAATTTCTTTTCAAGCTTTTCAAGGTCCTTTTTCGCCTCATCAACCTGCTCGCCGAGCTCCTCGAGCTGCTCCTCGTTTTCCTCAATTGCAGGAGTAAGCTCGTCAATATCAGCCTGAACGGCGGTATTCTCCTCCTCAAGCAGAGTAAGCTCCTCGTTGATAAAGCCGATTTTCTGGTCAAGCGCGTCGATATACTCCTGAGTTTCCTTTGAATCTCCCTCAAGGCTTTCGAGCTTTTCCATAGCCGTTGCAAGGTCCTTTTCAATCTCAGCCTTCTTGTCGGCAAGAGTTTTCTCAAGCTCAGCTTTTTTCTCATCGGCGCTCTTCTCCGTTGTGGCAGGCGCAGTTGTAGTCGTGCCTGCCTCCGAGGTATCCTCGGCGAAGGTATATATCGGGGAAACCCCCGTTGTCAGAATTGCAATCGCCATTAAAAGCGAAAGAACTCTTAATTTCAATTCAATAACTTCCTTTCATTACGGCAGATAATTTGTCGGATTTACGCAGTCGCCGTAAGCGGCTGAAGGCGTGCGCACCTCGAAGTGGCAGTGCGGTCCCGTCGAGTTACCCGTCGAGCCGCTCTTTGCGATAACCTGTCCCTTGCTCACATAATCCCCTGCGGACACAAGCCGCTGTGAATTATGAGCGTATAAGGTGAACACATAATTGCCCGCTGAATTTTTCTTATCATGGGCAATAAGGATATATCTTCCGTAGCTCCTGTATGTGCCGTCGGCATTTGTTAAATCTGTTGAGATAAGGACTGTTCCCGACTCAGCCGCAACTACATTCGAGCCTGTGGGACACGCAAAATCGACGCCCGTATGCCCTGCATAGCCCGCGCTTCCGTAGCCCGTAGTTATCCTCGTCTGACTCGGCACGGGATAGGTGAGCGACAGTCTGTTGCTCGCTGTTGTGGTGGTTGTCGTAGTGGTTTTCTTCGTTGTGCCGTTTGGCTTTGTTGTGGTTGTCGTGGTGGTTGTTGTAGTGGTCGTATGCTGTCTTATATACTCCTCGGCAATACGCTCAATCTCAGCGTTTACCTCGTTTAGCTCAGCCTGACTCTCATTACGGAATTCGCTGTACTGCTGAGTCTTTGCCTGAAGATTTTTCAAAAGCTCGTCGCTTTCCGCCTTCTGCTTTTCATACTCAGCCTCTTTTTTCGACATATCAGCCTGCTGGGACTCAAGCTCCTCAACCGTCTTGCCGAGCGTTTCCTGAGTCTTGACATTCTCCTTCTGTGTTGCGGAAAGGGTCGTCATCTTTGAGGAAAGAGCCGTTTCCGTTTCGGAAAGCTCCGTACCCTCCTCCATAAGAGAGGAGAGAAGCAGGCGGTCGCAGCGCGACACTCTTACAAGCATTTCAAGTCTGATGAGCAGAGCCGAAATATCACTGCTTGTAAGGATTGCGGTAAGCGTATTGACATTACCGCTTATATACATCGCCTTCGCCCTTTCGGCATAAAGGTCATAGCTTTTATCAAATTCCTTTTTAAGCTCCTCCTGCTGCACGGTAAGGGACTTGATATCCTCCTCGAGAGTTTCAATCTCAGCCTCGTTACTCTCATACTGTGCCTTGAGCGCATTAATCTTAGCCTTGCTGCTTTCAACAGTTTCCTTAGCAAGATTAAGCTGGTTCTGCAGGTAGCTTATCTTTGTGTCAAGGGTTGTGATATATTCCTCCGTTTCCCTTGACTCGTTGCCGAGAGCCGTCAGCTTACGGTCGGTCTCCTTGATTTTCTGTTCAAGATACGCCTGTTTCTCCGCAGGCGTCATACCGTCCGTGCTGTCGTCAGCGCCGACAATCAGACCCGGCACATAAAGCGAGCCGAAAACAAAAGTAAAAGCCAACAAAGCAGACAATACCCTCAACAATATTCCCTTCTGCCTCATTGACCTCACTCCTTTAAATTATACTGAAAAGTATTATGTAATATTAAAGATAATTAAGCGGATTTACCTGCGAGCCGTTAACCCTTACCTCAAAATGACAGTGAGGACCTGTGGAGTTACCCGTAGAGCCGCTCTGAGCAATTACCTGACCCTGCGTTACGGTCTGACCAACGCTTACATTAATAGAGCTGTTGTGCGCATAAAGCGTTGAAAGTCCGTCGCCGTGGTCGATTACAACATGGTAGCCGTAGCTGTAATTAAGGTACTTAACAAGGATTACCTTGCCGCTGCCTGCCGCATATACATTTGAGCCTGTCGGGCACGGGAAGTCAACGCCGCCGTGCCAAGCGCCCGAAGCATAAGTCGGGAAGCCTGCCGAAATACTCCTGTAATCAGTAGGATATGAAAGCTGACCTGAGCCGCTTCCGCTTGAGCCGTTATACGAGCCGCCGCCGCGTGAGCCCTGATTGCTGATTGCGGCGTTAATCTCAGCCTGTACCTGCTGAAGCTGAGCCTGATTAGTTTCAATAGCCTCCATATATTCGGAGCTCTGCGAGGAAAGCTTCGACATAAGGGCGTTAGCCTGTGCCGCTTCCTTGTCAAGCTCCGATTTTGAAGCGTCAATCTCGTCAATGCTGCTCTGAAGCTGAGCCTTGTCCTCCTCAAGAGCTGCCTTATCCTCGTTGAGCTGATTTCTTGCGATTTCAAGCTCCTCCTTCTGAGCCTCAATTTCATTCATAATATTGATAAGCTCATTGAGGGCTGCGCTGTCCTTCTCGCTGACAGACTTAATCATCTGTGAGCGTGTGAGCATCGAGCTCATATCGGGGCAGGTAAGAATAACCTCAAGATTTGATACAGAGCCTGAAACATACATAGCGCGAAGTCTTTCGCAGTAAAGCTCATAGCTCTCGTCAAAAAGCTTCTGCTTTGCGTCAATCTCCTTCTGAATCTTTACAAGGTTATCCTCAGTCTCCGCAATCTGAGACTGAATGGAATTAATCTCAGCCTGTAAAGCCGCCTTGTCGCTTTCAAGATTATCAATCTTATCCTGAAGCAGATTTATTTTTTGCGTAAGTGCAGAAAGATATTCCTCCGTTTCCGCTTTTTCTGCGGAAAGCGAATCAAGCTTGCTCTGCGCTTCCTTGATTTCCTGCTGAATCTTAGCCTTTTCGCTCTGAAGCTCGGAGGTCGACTTTGCCTGTGAAATAATACCGAAGGACAGGGTCGACATCGCAAGGGCAATACTCATTAAAAGCGAAATAATTCTTTTTACCGATTTAGACATTGCTTATCTCACTACCTTCTTTATTAAGATATTTATTCATTGTAACAACCGAACCGCCTACGCCGCAGATAACGCCGATAAGGATGAACGCTCCGAGCATCGGAAGCGCATATCCCGAAAAGCCTACCGCGCTGAGATTCAGTGAATTTAAAAGCTCGTTAAATCTTGAAACTATAAGCTCGTAAAGACCCCATACAAGAAGAAGTCCTACCACGCCCGAAAGCACTCCTAAAATCATACCCTCGATAACGAACGGGAAACGCACGAAATTATTTGTCGCGCCGACTGATTTCATAATGCTTATCTCAAGCTTTCTGTTGTAAACCGTAAGCCTGATGGTGTTTGAAATAATGAAAAGTGAAATTGCAAACAGCACCGCGATAATTACGATAGCGATTACCGAAATACCCTGACGGATTGCAACAAGCCTCTGCGCAAGCTGTCTGTTTTCACGCACCGTGTCGATATTGTCAAGAGCTTTGATACCCTTCACCGTTTCATCAAAATTATCAAGATTGTCAATTGTAACCTTATAAGCGTCGGGAAGCGGAATATCGCTGCTGACATCCTTGAAGAACTCCGCCTGAGCCTCCTCCATAGTAGCAAGCTGCTCGTTCCACGCCTCTTCCTTTGATACAAACTGGATATCTTTTATATTTCCGAGAGCGTTTATTTCGCTTTCAAGAGCCTTGACCTGCTCCTCAGTCGCCTCGTCCTGAATGAATACCATAACGACATTCTCTTCCTCAATCCTTGAAAGAAGGGACTCGATATTCAAAAACATCATTGCCGCAGAACCGATAAGAACAAGACAGCTCATAAGAACAGCGATAGAAGCTACGGACATCATTCTGTTAGTCCAGATATTACGAAAGCCCTCTTTTGTGAGGTACTTGATACTTGAGCCTGTCATTATTCCTCACCTCCTGCATTTTCCTCATCCTGAGCGACAACATCCTCAAAGACATCCTCCTCGGGCTTGTCCTCAGCGCTTTCAACGGTAACATCCGTTACCGCAGTGTCCTCCGTAAAGAAGAACATATCGGTGTCCTCCTTAGGAGTTTCGCTCTCAAACTGAGCGTGCGTCGGGTCGGGAGTATCCGATACAACCTCACCGTTTTTAATAACGATAACCCTTCTCTGGAAGGAGCGCACAAGGTCATGCTCGTGAGTAACCATAATTACGGTTGTACCCGAATTGTTGATTTTTGTTAAAAGTCCTACAATCTCATGGCTCATCTCGGGGTCAACATTACCCGTGGGCTCGTCCGCGATAATAACCTTGGGATTATTTACAAGCGCTCTTGCAAGCGATACACGCTGCTGCTCGCCGCCCGAAAGCTCGTTGGGCATTGAACGCGCCTTCTGTGAAAGACCTACAAGCTGGAGAATATACGGAACTCTCTTCCTGATTTCCTTCTCCTTGGCGCCGATAACGCGCATTGCAAACGCAACATTATCGTAAACCGTCATTTTAGGGATAAGACGGAAGTCCTGGAAAACTATGCCCATATCCCTTCTGTAATAAGGCACCTGCTTTTTCTTCAGCGTAGCAGATGAGTACTCGTTAAAAATAATTTCGCCCTCGCTCGGCTTCTCCTCGTGCATAATGAGCTTGAGGAAGGTGGACTTACCTGCGCCCGACGCGCCGACAACGAATACGAACTCGCCGTCCTCAATCTTAATATTTACATTTGAGAGCGCGTGGGTGTTATTACTGTCATACACCTTTGAAACATTTCTGAATTCAATCACGATTTTTACCTCTTAAAAATACAGATTTTCCCGAAAGGTATATCGGGATAAATATAACCGTTTATATAATATACTTATTTATAAATAAAATCAAGGGTTTTTTGTAATGTTTTGTAATCAATTTGTAAACTTTTAGCGCATATCCCTTTAACACGGCAAAATGCGCCCGCAAAAAAAGATATTACAATTTTGTTACCGCGAAAATATAAAAGAAGAGCCACGGTATAATCCGTGGCTTTTAACAGGTTTATTAATACTTTACCGGGCTTGAAGCAAGGTACTTGTTAACCATTAACGCTACTTTGAATACAATTGCGTCGTCAAATTCTCTCAGGTCAAGACCCGTGAGCTTCTTGATTTTTTCAAGCCTGTAAACGAGAGTGTTTCTGTGTACAAAAAGCTTTCTCGAGGTCTCGGAAACATTGAGGTTGTTCTCAAAGAATTTCTGAATTGTAAAAAGAGTTTCCTGGTCAAGCGCTTCGATTGAGCCCTTCTTGAAAACTTCCTTGAGGAACATATCGCAAAGCGTTGTAGGAAGCTGATAAATGAGCCTTGCGATACCGAGATTTTCATAGCTTACAATATTCTTTTCGGTGTCAAACACCTTGCCGACCTCAAGCGCAACCTGCGCCTCCTTAAAGGAATTCGCAAGCTCCTTAACACCCGTTACGCAGGTGCCGATACCGATGAGCGCATTGAGATAAAACTCAGAAAGAAGAGTGTCGCAGATTGACCTTGCAAGCTTTTCAAGGTCCTTGCTATCAACATTCGGGCGCACCTCTTTAATAAGCGCAATATCCGTTTCATTAATGCTTATAACAAAATCCTTCGCCTTGTCGGGAAAGAAATTCTGGATAATGTCAAATACTGAAACTTCGCCGTTAGCCGCCGTTCTTACAATAAAAACAACCCTTGTGGCGTCATTGTTGAAATGAAGCTCCCTCGCCTTGATATAGATATCGCCCGGGAGGATATTGTCAAGAATAACATTCTTAACAAAATTCGAGCAGTCAAACTTCTCGTCATTATTCGCCTTGATTTGTGCAAGAGAAACCGCAATAAGCTGCGAATACCTGTGAGCCATCTCATCGCTGCCCTCAACAAAAACAGCGAATTCAGGATGGACATTCGACTCAAATACGGTGTAGGTGTAGTCATCAACACAGGTCTGTTTTGCGTTAAAAACGCCGGCGACGATAACATTTTTCCTCGCCTCGCCTATGATGTTAAGCTCGCTGCAGGCAACGATATTACCCTGGTCGTCAATCACGCCGATTGTGCGGTCCACCGCATCACGCATCTGATTAATTATACCCTGAAACAGTCTGCTCGACATATTCTTCACTCCTTGTATAAACAAACTTGCACAAAAACATTTGCATTGTCTTGTTGATATTATACAAGGAAACTTTGTCATTTGCAACTATTTTAACAAAAAAAATCATATTTTTTTGTTATACTTGCATAAAATAGACAAAACCCCACACAAATACACTATATATGGACATTTTTTCAAAGCCAACCGCAAGGGAAAACTGTTTGGCGCCACTATCTGCTTGTGAGCAGTTTTACCTCATCGGGCGTCAGAAGTCTGCACTCTCCGCTTTCAAGCGACGAATCAAGAGCAAGCGCGCCCATCTTTACGCGTTCAAGCTCAAGCACGGTTATGCCGAATTTGAGAAACATTCTCTTGACCTGATGGTACATCCCCTGCGTGAGTACAACCTCAGCCTTTTTCAAATCATTCCCGACGGCTTTAAGACGCGAGCAAGCGCACACGCTGCCGTCGCCGAGAGTAAAGCCCTCTGCAAAAGCCTCGATAATATCCGCGTTAATCGGCTTGTCAAGAGTTGCGATATAGGTCTTCTCGATATGCTTTTTAGGGCTGAGAATATTATGAGCGAGCTCTCCGTCGTCAGTAATAAGAATAAATCCCGTTGTGTCCTTATCAAGCCTGCCTGCAGGAAACAAGTCCCTTCTTTTCATTTCCTCGGGCACAAGGTCCGTTACGGTCATATGGTTTTTGCCGCTTGAGGCGCTTATAACGCCCTTGGGCTTATTCATCATAATATAGATATGCTCGTTGTAATCAAGGCGCTTTCCGTCAACGCAAAGCACATCCTTATTCTCATCTGCTTTAAAACCGATGTCCGTAACCGTCGCGCCGTTCACGGTAACTCCGCCACGCCTGATTACAGCTCTGGCATCGTTTCTCGATATTCCGTTTGCACCCGAAATTATTTTGTCAAGTCTTTGCATTTATTCTCCGTTAAATCCTACGAGAAAGCCGTTTTCGGCGGAGGTGTTGCAGATATCGCCGCCAATCAGCACCCCGTCGCAGACAAGCATATCCGCAACAATGCCGACGCTCTCGTCCTCATAATTAGTTATTTCATAGGTAAAAAGCCTTACGCTCTTACCCTTGTAGTCAGTTAAATCAAAGCCCTGCGACTGCTGAATTTTATTGTAATCCGAATACACCTTATTCCACTTTTCGGGAATGGTAAGCTCCTTTTCCTCATACTCGGCGGCAAGCTCCCAGCCGTAGCTTTCAAGATATTCACGCCTGTCCTCATCGGTCAACGCACTTATCGGCTTTGAAACATTTTTACCCTCGGGAAGCTTGTTTGAAACAAAGGAAAGCGCAATCACAACAACGCCCGTAAGCGCAAGAGCAATACCGAAAAGTGTTGTGGGCTTCAGCTTTAATGTAAGCATTTTCATAAAATCACCTAAGTAATTCTATGACGGTAAATCAGATAATATAATCTTTGTTTTCCTCTAAAACAGAAATATCCGCCGTAGCGTCAACGAGTATGCCGTCGGCTGTATACTCCTGCGAATGAACAATACCGCTTTCACGAAGCCTTGCCGCCACTCCGCCCTTCTCAAACGGGAGCAAAAGCTTCACTCTGCGCCTTGTCTGAGGCAGAGCCCTTTCAAGCTCATCAAGAAGCTTATCCACTCCGAAGCCCGTAAGCGCGCTTATGCTCACGCAGGGATTCGAGTCGCCGTAGAAAAAAAGCCTCTCCTCAAGCTCCTCAGCCTTATCGCATTTATTAAATACATTTATAACGGGCACGGCAATCCTGCCGTCCTCAAAAAGCTGCGACAGCGTGTCGTATGTGGTTTTTATATGATTATGACATTCGTCGTCGGACGCGTCGCATACATTGAGTATAACATCGGCATAGGTCGCCTCCTCAAGCGTCGAGCGGAAGGCGTCGACAAGCTGATGCGGAAGTCTGCTGATAAAGCCGACCGTGTCAACAAGCATAATCTGCTGTCCGTTTGGCAGCGTAAGCTTCCTCGCAGTGGGGTCAAGAGTTGCGAAAAGCTTATCCTCCTCAAGCACGCCCGCATTTGTAAGATGATTCATAAGCGTCGACTTGCCCGCGTTTGTATAGCCGACAATCGCAACAACAAGCGCGCCGTTTTTCCTTCGCCTTTCGTGCTGCATATTACGCCTTGCCTCTACGCCGTCAAGCTCCTGCTTTATATACTGAATACGCCTTCTGATATGCCTTCTGTCGCTTTCAAGCTTGGTTTCACCGGGACCTCTTGTTCCTATGCCGCCGCCAAGCCTTGAAAGGCTTGTACCCTTACCTGTAAGGCGCGGAAGAGAATATTTAAGCTGGGCAAGCTCAACCTGAAGCTTACCCTCCTTAGTCCTTGCGCGGCGCGCAAAAATATCAAGGATAAGGGTTGTCCTGTCAACAACCCTCGTATCCGTTATATTCTCAATATTTCTTACCTGAACGGGCGAAAGCTCGCCGTCAACAATAACAAGGTCAATCTCATTATCACTGCAAAACTGCGCAGCCTCCGCAAGCCTTCCGCTTCCGAGATAGGTTGCGCCCTCGATAACGGGACGCTTCTGTATCATAACGCCGCAGACAAGCGCGCCGGCGGTCTTTGCAAGCTCGCCGAGCTCATACATTGAAACCTCCGCGTCAAACTCCCCTGTATCGACGGAAAGAAGCAGCGCCCTCTCAGGTCTTTGCTCATTTACTGTTTCCAAATTATTCTCCGTTTACAAGCTCCTGAAGCACCCTGTTTGCGATAGGTCCTGCCGTCTGTGAGCCCGAATTACCGTGTTCGACAACGACCACAAAGGCATACGGGTTTTCAGGGTCATCCATAAAGCCGACAAACCATGCGGTGTTATGAGCCGTAACATTGTCAATCTGCGCCGTACCCGACTTAGCGCAGAGGTTAAGCCCCTCGTAATTATAGTCGCCGTACTGACTTGTAACATTATTTCGCATAAGCTCTTTAAGCTGAGCGGCGGTTTCACTGCTCAGAAGCTGAGTTTCCCTTGTCGGCACATTTACATCAAGCACCTTACCTGCCTTGTTTGCGAAGGTATCGACAAGATTATAGCTTACCGCCTTGCCGTCATTTGCGATTGCTCCGACAACTCTCATCATGGCAACGGGCGAAAGAAGCGTATCGCCCTGTCCGATACCCGTCCATCCCACATAGTCGTTGGGGTCGCTCGGCTCAAGAAACATCTTGCCCGTTGAGGAGAGGATATCTCCGCTGATAACCACCTGTGAGGTAAGCCCTAACTGAGCTGCGGTTTCCATGATTTTTTCCGGACCAAGCTCAATTGCAACCTGTGCAAAAACAGAGTTACAGCTCTTTGCAAGCGCCTCGTCAAAGGTGATTTCACCATGATGAGCGTTACACTCGATGGGCGTTCCGCCTGCGTCGTATTCGCCCTCGCAATTGAAGGTGCGGCTTCTTATATCGGGGATATTCTCAAGCGCGCACGCCGTTACCGCAATCTTAAAGGTTGAACCCGGTGTGTAAAGACCCGTAAGAAGTCTGTTAATATACACGCCCTCGTAGTTTTCATTTGTATCAATATCACTCGGCTTGTTCGCAGGGTCGTAGGTGGGGGTTGAAACCATACAGACAATATCGCCCGTCTTATAATTCACAACGCCTACGCAGCCTGCCTTGTAATCGGTAAGCGCTTTATACGCGACCTCGCACACCCTTGATTTAAGAGTAAGCGACATATCGTTACCGCTTCCGTTTCGTGTGATTGAATATATACCGTTTAAAGGACTGTAACCGACAAGCCTTGACTCATACACGCTCTGTACGCCCGTTGAGATAAAGCCCATTGTATCGCCGAGTGCGTGGAAGGTTGAACGCCTTGTTACTTCGCTGTCGTTATAAAGGCGCTTGCCGTCAACAGTTTCCGCAAGCACTACGCCGTCGGAATCCTTTATAGTACCCTCGGCGACAAGCTCTCCGTTTCTGTAAAGAGAAGCGTTATAAGGCTGCATCGCCCAACTGCTTCCCTGAGTTACAACGCTGTATGTAAGGAATCCGAGTCCGCCGAGAAAGCCGATTATGAGAATCAGGAGAAAAAGTCCCCTTCTTGTTATCATTTTCATTTCTTCTTTGCACCTCCCAGATAATTATAGGTGCGGATATCGGAAGCCTTGATAAACGCAAGGACAAGCCAGCAGCTTATCATGGAGCTTCCGCCCTGACTTACAAACGGCAGAGTTACGCCCGTAAGCGGTAAAACATCCGTTATGCCGAAAATATTTAAAGCGGTCTGGAAAAGGAGCATACCTGCGCCCGCCACAGCGGAAATCGAGTAGAAGGTTGAGCGCGCGGCAATTGAATTCACAAGCGCCGACACCGCGATTGCCACGAAGCACAGCACCAGAAGGAGCGCAAGGAGAAGGCCCCATTCCTCGCATATCACGCCGAAAATATCATCGGTGATTGTAAGATAATCGTCAAAATAGTATCTTATCCTGCCCCTGCCGATACCAAGACCGAGGAGTCCGCCCGAGGCTATGCCCGTAAGCACATGCGCCTGCTGGTAGCCCTTGTCGTACGGGTCCTCCCAGATATGGCGGTATATCGCAAAGCGCTTAGTTACATACGCCTTGTATCTTATAACAATTGCGCCGCCGAGACCTGCCGAGCCCACAGCAAGACCGATTGTTTTAATATCACCCGAATTCATAAACGCTATGATAAGGAAGGTTATGAAGAAAATAAGCGCGGTACCGAAATCACGGATAAGGATAAGCGCGCCCACGCAGGCAACCGAAAAGACAATGAATTTTATAATATTTTTTGAAGTCTGTATCTTTGAAAGCGTTGCAGAGCCCACGAAGATAAATGCGACCTTTACGAATTCCGAGGGCTGAAGCGTAAAGCCGCCTACGGATATCCAGTTCTGCGCGCCGTACTTCACCGTGCCTATTACAAGATTTACGGCAAGAAGCGCCATTGCGCCGATTGCAACAGGAAGTCTTAGCTTCATACATAAGTCGACATTGCCAAGCACAAATACAAATGCAATGTAAAGCACAATTGCAGCGACAGCAATAATGAGCTGTTTTATACACGCCTTTTCATCAACGGAGCCAATCGCGGTAAGTCCCACGCCCGTAAGGAAAAAGGCGATGAATTCAAGCTCAAAATTACGCCTGTGCATAATCGTATAAAAACAGATTACATAAACCCACTCGACAGCTATAAATACAACCGAGCAGGCAAGCGCCTTTATACTGAAGCTCTCATAGGAGCTTGCCGAAAAATAGCCCGTAACAAGCTGAAAAACCGTCAGCACCGTGAGCAGGGCGAAGTTATTAATCGGCTTTATATGATGAATTTTTTTAGCTTTTGAAGCCATATAACCTCACCTCTATTTCTCGTAAAATACAAATACTCTGTCGCCGAAGGTTACCGTATCCTCGTCGAAAATAAGCTGCGGCTGATTTATATATCTGCCGTTCAATTTTGTTCCGTTATGGCTGTCAAGGTCGGAAAGAGCCCAGCCCCTGCTCGTTTCATGAATTCTTGCGTGATGAGCGCTGACGGTATCAAGATTAATCCTGATATCCGCGTCCTCGCCCCTGCCGATAAGAACATCATGCTTCCTGAGATAAACGGGCTTATGTGTCTTTACATCAACAAGCACGGCGTACGCCACATTCCTGTTGGAGTCGGCTCTTGCAGCCTTCCTCATCTCCGTCTTCGTCTGCACCGAAAGAGCGTCTGCGCAGACAAATTTAAGCGGTATCGAGCCGATTGTAATAATATCGCCGTCGTCGATTACTGCACTGTCTTCAATCCTCTCACCGTTCACATACACGCCCTGCTTTGAAAAGGTATCGGTAATTATCCACTCGTTTCTCTTCTTCGAGATTACGGCGTGATACCTCGACACATCGGGCATCGGCAGGACAATATCATTTGAACGGCTCTTACCGATTGAGATTTCCCAGCGGTCAATCTCAATAATCGAACCGTTGTTATTGTCCACAAGCTGAGCCATCTTATGAAGTCTCGGCCTGTTTCTGAAAAGCGAGATTACGCAGGTTGCGAGTATGAACAGCGTCATAACGGGCAAAGCGTATCTTGCTATATCAAGCAAAAAGGTATTTACCGCGTCCACATTAACACTTCCGTTTCCTTTAAGAATTATAAATTTAATACATCTATAAAATATATGCAAATTCCTTAAATGTCAAGTTTGTATTGAATTTATTTAACTTTTCTTTTATACTTAAAAAGGAAAAATACTCACGGAGGTATTATTATGAGCATTTCCAAAAGTTATTTTGATACGCTTGAAAACGGTGAAGATGTTGAAATATATAAAATCACTAATAAAAACGGTGCGGTTGCCGAGCTTATGACGCTTGGCGCAGGAATACATGCGCTGAAAGCTCCCGACAGAAACGGGGAGCTTGCGGATGTTGTTTTAGGCTTTGACAAGGCGAAGCACTACATTAACCCCGACTTCGGCTATCAGGGACTTTCCGTCGGCAGATTTGCAAACAGAATAAGGGACGCCAGATTCAGCATCGACGGCGTCGAGTATCATACGCCTGCAAATCAGGGTACATGGACGCTTCACGGCGGCGGACGCTTCAGCTTCACAAACTGGGACATCAAGAGAATAAGCGAGCAAAGCGTTACCTTCACACGCTTCTCCCCCGATATGGAGGACGGCTTTCCCGGTAATCTGAGAATGGATATTCAGTACACGCTTACCGACGACAACACCCTGAGGATTGAATACACCGCAAAATCGGATAAAAAGACGGTTGTAAATCCTACAAACCATGCGTATTTCAACCTCTCGGGCGACAAAAGCAAAACTATCGAGGAGCATTATTTACAGATTAATGCTGATAAATTTACGGAAACCGATTCCTCACAGCTTCCGACAGGCGAGCTTACGGAGGTACGCGGCACTATGATGGACTTTACCGAGCTTCACAAAATCGGCGACAGGATTAACGAGCCCTTCCGTGCAGTCCTCGGCGATGTCGGATACGACAACAATTACTGCCTCAGGAATACCGAATTCGGCAAAATGGCTCAGGCGGCAATTCTCTACGATAAGGAAAGCGGCAGGCAGCTCGAGGTCTGGACCGACCTTCCGGGCATACAGCTTTACTGCGGAGGCTGGCTTGAAAAGACGGGCAGTATCGGCAAGAACGGCTCCTATGTAACCTACCGCAGGGGCGTTGCGCTTGAAACGCAGTTTTATCCCGATTCGCTGAATATACCCGATTTTCCCTTCACCTACACTATGCCAAACGAGGAATTCAAAACAGTAACTGAGCTGCGTTTCTCGGTAAAGTAAGGTGTTGATTATGACAAAGAAAAAAGAATTCTTTTCAATATTTGTTCTGATTGTACTGTTTTTCATAACGGTCAACTGGACAATAGTTTCGGGTCTTTTCGCTGAAACCATGAAGGCGGTAAGCCCTGTAATCATAGGACTCGGGCTTGCCTACATAACAAATATAGTAATGGAGTTTTACGAACGCCACTACTTCCCCGGCTCGGCAAAGCCGATTGTAAAAAAGTCAAGAAGAGCGGTATGCCTCATTCTCGCGCTTTTAAGTCTTATTGCGGTTGTTGCGCTTGTTATAGCGCTTGTCGTGCCTAAGTTTGTTGAATGTGTAAAAATACTTATAACTAAAATCCCGGGCGTTGTAAACGACCTGCTGTATAATGAAAAGCTTATAAAGCTCCTGCCCGAAAGCATTTACGATAAAATGCTTGAAACGGTGCTTAATTTCAATATCGCCGACTACTATCCCAAGCTCAGGGAATTCCTTAAAAACGGCATAGGTAACGGCTCGGGCATTATGGGCGGATTAAGCTCAACCTTCTCAAAAATCGCCACTGCCGTAATCGGTATCGTATTCTCAATTTATATGCTTGCAACAAAGGATATGCTGAAAAGGCACACACACCTTCTCGCAAGAAAATATATACCGTTTAATGTAAGAAAGACCGTTTACGGCTTTATCAGGGTTCTTGACGGCAGCTTTCACAGCTACATTGTAGCGCAGTGTACGGAGGCGGTTATCCTCGGCTCGCTCTGCGCTGTCGGTATGCTGATATTAAGGCTTCCCTATGCGCTTATGGTAGGCGCCTTCATCGCCTTTACCGCGCTCATACCGATTGTCGGCGGATGGATTGGCGCAGTTGTCGGTATGGTTATGGTGTTCTCACAGGACGCTAAAAACGCGCTGATTTTCCTCGTGTTCTTCATCGTGCTTCAGCAGATTGAAAACAAGCTTATCTATCCTAAGGTTGTCGGAACATCGGTAGGACTTCCCGGCGTTTATGTGTTCACTGCCGTAACCGTCGGCGGTACGCTCTTCGGCGTGCTTGGTATGCTTATGGCTGTTCCGCTCACTGCGGCAATATACTCCGTGCTGAAAAAGGATGTTCACAGCAGCGGGCATACAATCCTGCCCGTTAAAGCAAAATAATACATTTGCAACCGATAGTTGCGCCATTTCAAACTAAAGTATATGGACTGAAAACTCTCAAATCCGATAAAATGAAATCACAAATAAACTGAGGTGAGAATATGGATTTACAGACAGCTAACAGACTCTATGAATACAGAAAGGCAAACGGATACTCACAGGAGGAGCTTGCCGAAAAAATCGGAGTTTCGCGTCAGGCAATCTCAAAATGGGAACGAAGTGAGAGCAGTCCCGATACGGATAATCTGATTGCGCTTGCAAGGCTCTACGGCGTCAGCATTGACGAGCTTATCAACGGTACGCAAGCCCCCGAGCCTGCACAGGCAGAAGCTCCCGTACAAAAGCAGGAGGAGCAGGAGCGCGTGAGCGTTACTCCGTCGGGAATTAATGTACAGACTGCACAGGGCGACACTGCCCACATAGGCGCAGACGGCGTTAAGCCCGGCGAAGGTAACAGCCCTCAGTTTAACGAGCAGGTGTTCGAACGCTCAGAAAAAAAGAGCGGCTTTATAAGCACGGTAATATGGGTCTCGGCAATAGCGGCATATCTTCTTTTAGGCTTTTATACAGCTTCGGGCTGGGCGATAGGCTGGATTTTATTCCTTCTCGCCGTATGCCTTGACACGGGTATCAGCGCGTATAAAACAAAGAACCTCGCAGGCTTTTCCTATCCCGTGCTGACGGTTGCCGTTTACTGCGCGCTCGGTATGGCGTACTCAATATGGTCGCCTTCGTGGATTGTCTTTTTAACAATACCGCTTTATTACATACTCTGCGGCGCGTTCGCAAAATCCGAGTCGCTCTCCGTCAAAAGCCGAAAAACCATTTTGGCGCTTATCTCCGTGTTTATGTGCGCTGTAATGTGCTTCACACTTTTCGCTGTATGTAAAGGCTCGGTTGAAGGCAGAAGGTCGAACAGCTCCCCGAGTGTATTTGATTACGACGACGATGAGGATTATACCATTGCCGACAGCGAGGTAAGCCTTACAGGCGTTAACGCTATCTCGGTTGACTGGGTCAACGGCAATATCCGTGTTACGGAAGGCGACGGCTACGGCGTAACCTTTTCCGAAACGGCTCAAACCGACAGCGACCTGATGCTTCGCTACAAGCTCGAGGACGGCAAGCTCAATATTCAGTTTTGCAAATCGCATATGACTTTCAAATGGCTTGAAAGCATTAATAAGGACCTCGTGATAACCGTTCCCGAGGGAGAACTTGCGAAGCTTGACATCGACTCCGTGAATGCGAATATCGACATTGAAAATATCCGCCTTGCCGCGCTGAAGCTTGATACCGTGAACGGCGTTATAAACGCGTCGGGCCATATCGGCAAGCTTGATTTTGACAATGTAAACGCGCAGTCAACCTTCACCTTCGCCAAAGCACCGTCTCAAATCGGTATTGATACCGTCAACGGTAACTGCGAGCTCTGGCTCCCCGAGGATATAAAAGGCTTCTCGCTGAAATGCGACAATGTTTCGGGCAATACGGATTTCACGGATTTTGTCGGCACTGTTGAGCGCAATAAAATCCGCACCTACGGCGACGGAAGCACAAAAATAAATGTTGATTCCGTAAGCGGAAATTTAACAGTCAAAGCGTCGGCGGCAACTCAGTAAACAGCCGTCCGTACCGCTGAAACAGGAATAAATAAAACCCTTGCAGACATCAGGTTTGCAAGGGTTTTTAACATTTATTACAGGTCAATATCAAGCTCAACGGGACAATGGTCGGAGCCGAGGATATCCGTATGTATCTTTGCGTCAAGGAGCTTTTCGTCAAGCGCCTTCGAGGTAATGAAATAATCAATTCTCCAGCCTGCGTTTTTCTCCCTTGACTTGAACATATATGACCACCACGAATAAATCCCCGTCATATCGGGATAAAAATGGCGGAAGGTATCGGTAAAGCCGCTTTCAAGAAGGAGGCTCATTTTATTTCTCTCGTCGTCGGTAAAGCCCGCGTTCATATGATTTGTCTTGGGATTTTTAAGGTCAATCTCCTCATGGGCAACATTCAGGTCGCCACAGTAAATCACGGGCTTGTCCTTGGCAAGCTCATTTACATATGCCCTGAAGTCATCCTCCCACACCATACGGTAATCAAGGCGCAGAAGCTCACGCTTTGAATTCGGAACATAAACCGTCGCGAAGTAGAAATCCTCATACTCAAGAGTTATGAGCCTGCCCTCCCTGTCATGCTCCTCAATACCCATACCGTATTTAACGGAGAGCGGCTTACGCTTTGTAAAAATCGCAGTGCCCGAATAGCCCTTTTTCTCCGCATAATTCCAGTAAGCGTAATAGCCCTCGGGCGAAAAATCAATCTGACCCTCCTGCAGCTTTGTTTCCTGCAGGCAGAAAAAATCTGCGTCAATATCATTAAAAAACTCCGCAAAGCCCTTGTTCATACAGGCACGAAGTCCGTTAACATTCCACGAAATACACTTCATAAAATCACCTCTTCAGAATTATATTACATTATATCTGAAAAGTAAAGCGGATTTACTTTAGGCGAGGTGCGGTAACCTTCGTTATCGCACCTCGCCTTTACGCTATCTTGACTATTTAACCTGAAACTGATAGAATAAAAAAGCCGAATAATTATACAAATGAATAATCTGCACTAAATGCGTCAAAAATAGCGGCATACTCTTTTAATAAAAATGTATGCTCTTAAATGATGCTGCTATTCTGGCGTGCGGATTTGTATAATTGTTTGGCGACAGTTGGAGTATATGTTTTTTGTGCGTAGCTCCAGCTACGCACTTTTTTATGGGGGGTATATAGTATTGGTAATTATAGTTGATTATGAAAATGTAAATGAAAAAGGACTTACAGGATTAGAAAAACT
Organism: Oscillospiraceae bacterium; assembly: GCA_902791235.1. Lineage (GTDB taxonomy): Bacteria > Bacillota > Clostridia > Oscillospirales > Acutalibacteraceae > Eubacterium_R. The sequence goes on along the minus strand of CADAUV010000013.1, from coordinate 1,934 downwards.
CAAGCAAACCGACAGACTTATTCTGTTTTATAACAATAATTCAAAGATATCTATTGATAAGTTAATATCCATTAGCAAGCTTAATATTAAAATGGATTATTTCAAGGTTACAACCACTGCAAAAAACTCACTTGATTTTCAGCTTATAAGTTATCTCGGATATCTTATCGCAAATGATAGCGAAAGCAACTACTGCATAATAAGCAATGACACCGGCTTTGACTCTGCTGTTGCGTTTTGGAAAGCGCGTAATGTTGTGATTTGCAGAAAGGGAAATATACAAAACTGTAAACAGACAAATACCGAACAAGTACCGTCAAAGGTTACTCAGTCTGATGTGGAAAATTTATTTAAAGCTAATCCCTTGCCGTATGTAAATATTCAGCAGCTTACATCATTTATAAATAAATACAAAACTAAACAGGGTCTGAATAACGCACTGGTTAAAACTTACGGCAGTGAAAAAACAGGCGCGATAAACAAAATAATCAAGCCGTTAACCAAGGACAAAAAAGGTAAATAAAAGAGTAAAAAAAGACTATATCGGTTTCCCGATATAGTCTCTTTTTTTACATCATCTCTGCGAGGAGGTCGGAGAACTCCGCAGGGTTCTCGAGGTCAAGACCTGCAAGCAGGCGCGCGCTTGAATAAAGTAGCTTTGTATACTTTTCAAGCTGAGCGTCGTCAGCCTTTTCAAGCTTTTCTGCGATAGGATGCTGTGAATTTACCTCAAGCACGAGCTGTGCCTTAACCTGCTGAGCGCCAGGCATCTGGCTTAACACCTTTGCCATTTCAAGAGATACATAGCCCTCGGTTGAAAGCGAAACAGGATGCGAGCCGAGCTTATTTGAAAGCTTGACGGCGCTTACCTCGTCGCCGAGAATTGACTTCATCTTTTCAAGTAAATCCTTGCTCTCCTCGTTTTTATTCTTTATTGCTTCCTTCTCGGCGTCAGTGCTGATATCAAGGTCATCCTTGCCGATATTTACGAACTGCTTACCGTCATACTCCATAAGCATCTGAATTGCAAATTCGTCCACCTCGTCAGTGAAATAAAGCACCTCGTAGCCCTTTGCCTTAACGGCGTCAAGCTGCGGAAGCATATTTATTTTTGCGCTGTTTTCACCGCAGGCATAGTAGATTTTCTCCTGTGAATCCGCCATTCTGCCCACATATTCTTTAAGCGTTACATAGCCCTCGTCAGCCGAGGATTCAAACATAATCAAATCCTTTAAGGCGTCCTTCTCCATACCGTAATTTGCATAAACGCCGTATTTGAGCTGTAAGCCGAAGGTCTTAAAGAACTCATTATACTTCTCTCTGTCGTTTGTGAGCATTTTCTTAAGCTCGTTTTTGATTTTCTTATCAATCGCCTTAGCGATAATCTTGAGCTGATGGTCATGCTGGAGAATTTCACGGCTGATATTAAGGCTTAAATCAGCGCTGTCCACAAGGCCCTTTACGAAGCTGAAATAATCGGGAAGAAGGTCTGCGCACTTGTCCATAATAAGCACGCCGTTTGAATAAAGCTGAAGTCCCTTTTCATACTCCTTGGTATAAAAATCATACGGCGGCTCCTTAGGAATAAACATAAGAGCGTCGAAGGTCGCCTGTCCCTCTGTCTTTGAATGGATGACAAGAACGGGGTCGTTATAATCATAAAACTTACCCTTGTAAAACTCATTGTAATCCTCTGCCTTGAGCTCGCTTTTCGACTTGCGCCAGATAGGTACCATCGAGTTTAAAGTGTCAACGCTTAACTCGGTTATGTACTCGCCCTCTTTTTCAGGGTCGGGCACCTGATGGCTCATCTCCATTGTTATGGGATAGCGGATATAGTCGCTGTACTTTTTAACAAGCTCCTCAGCCGTCATACCGATGCCGTTATCGCTGATTTTAATAAGCCTTGCTTCCTTATCAAGCTCAAGCTCAAT
>CADAUV010000012.1:30156-49976 GCA_902791235.1 Oscillospiraceae bacterium | reverse complement strand
ACATCTGCCCAGAGCATATCAAATATTTTCTTGACCTCGTCGAAGTATACTCCGAACGTCTTGACTGCTTCTGTGGCAAACTCCGTCAGCATAGGCAGCCCGACTGTAAGATATGTCTGCAAATATGGATACAGAACGATGTCCCATATATCGCTGAATACCGTGTTGAAAGTATCGAACAGACCTACAATTACTTTTCCTGCTACCTCAAAGACAGTCTGCAAGAAAGGCGTGAAATAGCTGTTGAAATAATCAAGCAGCGGCCCTCCGAGGGACTGGATGTCAGAAAATACGCGTTGCAGTGTACCCCAGAGCTCCTGAGCCTCTCCCTTCAAGCCGTCCCATACTCCGCTGAATATCGGCGCGAAGTCCTTTTGCCACCAGTTCTTGAGCCTTGTAAATACGGTCTCGAGCTTCTTTGCAAACTTGTCGATGTCATCCTCGGCCTTGCTTGTCTCAACCGTTATCGGCATATTCTGCGCAGCTGAGGCCGATGATGCTTTGCTACCTTCGTCCTTGCCGGAAGATAGTGTATTCAGTTTGTCAAATGACGCAAGGCTCTTTTTCTGAGCTTTGGCTGTATCGTTGACCGCGTCTGTGAGCGCTTCCTGTTCCTCAATACTTTGTTCGATATTACTATTGTACGAAATAGAGTCGTCAAGCGAAACGCCGAATATTTCTGAAAGCAATTTGCATTTTTCGAGGTCAGGAACACTATCTCCGCTTTCCCATTTTGCAATCGACTGGCGAGAAACATTGATTTTTTCAGCGAGTTCCTCCTGCGTCATATCGTGTAGCTTTCTTAAATTTGCAAGGTTATCTTTGAACATCTTTTTTCTCCTTGGAAATACCGATTACCGCCCACCTGATAAACGGAATCTTTGAAATAATCTCGTTTAAAAGTAATCCGCCTGCAAAACCGCATACAAGCACGATTAAGTAAATAGGCAAGGCGGATAATTGAGTATATTTTGTCAGCAAATACGCACTTGCGGACAGCGGCAAATAATGAAAAATATACAATCCGTAACTGCGTTTGGTCATAAACGACGATATTTTTGTTTGACGATTATACCACTTATAAGCACTGCCCAAAACGGCAAGGCAGGCGCTCCATCCATAAGCAATGGCAGGGATACTGTTGAAGGTCGGGTTTTCAGCATAGTTATCGCCGAAATGCAAATACAGATATACTCCGCCGAGGAGGACAGTAAGTATAATCAGAGGGACGCTCCATTTGCTTATTCTTTCGATTACTTCGTCGTGAGCGAACACAAAATAGCCGAGCAGGAAGGTCATCCCGTAAATGCCGAAACGGTACGCAACTATCACGGGAGTATTGAGCACGAAGCTTGAAGCGTATACGGGTATTACAAGAGCAATAGCAATAATTATATTTACTTTGCCGCAGAGTCCGTAAAGCTTTCCTTTTTCAAAATGTCTTATAAGCGCAGTCACCATTGAAAACAGCCAGAGCGTCTGAATAAACCACAGAACACCTGTGCCTGAAATCGCCATAATCGGATACAGCATAAATTTTGGCGCTTCAATTTTATCAAACGCACCGCTGAGCTGCATATTGAAATAGCCCTGTATCCACTGAAAAACGAGCAATCCGATTGTTGACGGTACAAGCAACTTTACCGTTCTTGACTTTACAAATTCTTTAACCGTATGCTTTTCAAGATAGTAGCGTGAACACATTCCCGCCACAATAAACAGCAAAATCATCATCCACGGATAAAGAAGATACTGCAGTGCATCCTGATACTGAACATCCTTAAACGGTCCCACAACACCTGCCTTCGCTTCGCCGTTAAACATATAGATAACATGAAAGATAACTACGCACACAATTGTGAGCCACCTTATGTTATCAAGGTAGTACTTTCTCATATTACTCCCACCTTTGCTATTATTCTTAACATCATTATAGCAAACTGTGTTTTTGTTGTACATAAACTAATGTAAACATTTTTGGGGTAATAATGTTAAAAAATGTGGCAAGTCATATTCATTTATACCCTCCTTGACCTGCACCAGTCAATGAAAGCGGATTTCATAACCTTGAAATTCTTGCCGAGCTTGATTGTCGGGAAGTCCTCACGGTAAAATAAGAACCTGCGCCACTAAATCGCGACGCAGAACCTTTCTAATTCAGTATAATTGTTTTGTCGTTTTAAAATAGCCTGTAAGTGGTTTATTTGAACCGATAGCCTCTGCCCCAGACGGTTTTGATGTATTCGCAGGATTCGTCAATCTCCTTGAGCTTTTCGCGGATACGGTTGATATGTACGGTGAGGGTTGAGGTCTCGCCGAGTGAATCATAGCCCCACACCTTTTCAAACAAATCGTTTTTAGTAAAAATTGTATTCGGATTTGAGGCAAGCAGGAAGAGCAGGTCAAATTCCTTTTTTGTGAGAATCAGCTCGTTTCCGTTGAGGCTTGCTACGCCCGAAAGCTTATTGAGGGAAAGTCCGTCAAGCTCGACCTTCGACTCCTCGAGCGGAAGGGCGTTTGTGAGCCTGCGGTATCTTGCGATATGCGCCTTGACTCTCGCTATAAGCTCGCTTGGTGAAAACGGCTTAACTATATAGTCGTCCGCACCGAAGCCAAGACCGCTTATTTTATCCGAGTCCTCCTTCTTGGCGCTGACAAGCAGTATGGGCGTATTTTTGGTTTCCCTGACTTTTCTGCAGACCTCGAAGCCGTCAAGGCTCGGAAGCATTACATCAAGCAGGATTAAATCATATTCGCGAGAAAGAGCCAGCTCGAGTCCCTTTGCGCCGTCAGTTTCCGTATCGACCACAAAATCATTCGCCTCGAGGTAATCCCTCTCAAGCATAAGAATATTTGTATCGTCTTCGATTATCAGTATCTTATTCATTTGCTAATCTCCTTAGGCATTGAAATAAATATTGAAAGTCCCTGTCCGTAGTTGCCCGTTGCCCAGATTGTGCCGCCGTGAAGCTCAACAATCTGGCGGCAGATTGAAAGCCCGAGACCCGACCCCTCGGACACGCCTGACCTCGCACGGTCCGCACGGTACATTGTGTCAAAGATTTTAGGCAGGCTTTCCTTGTCGACGCCGATGCCGTTGTCGGTGATTTCAATAATAACCGAGCGCTCGTATTCGTTGATGTGAAGCTCTACCTTGCCCTTTACGCCCTCGCGTTTATACTTGATGCTGTTAGAAATGATGTTTCGGATAACCCTTGTAAAGCGGTCCGAGTCAAGCATAAGCACGGTGTCGTCGGAGCAGGTGGAAATGTAGTTGAAATCAAAGTCCACAGCCTCGAGCGCAGTTTTGATTTCCTCCGCGCCGTCCTTAAAAAATTCATTGATATAAACTCTTTCGGGATTGAGCGAAAAGCTTTTAAGCTCAAGCTTTGAATATGCGAGGAGGTCGTCAAGCGTCTTTTCCGTATCGTCGATTGAGGAGCAAATTGTGTTGATATAAAGTCTTTGCTTTTCGGGCGTGCTTGCTATTCCGTCGCGAAGTCCCTCTGCATAGCCCTTGACAGAGGTCAGCGGCGTTCTTAAATCGTGGGCGATACCTGCTACAAGCTCGCGTCTTTCCTCCTCAGCCTTTCTCTGATTTTCAAGTGAGGCGGAAAGACGGACCCTCATATTGTTAAAGCTGTCTGCCATCTGACCGAGCTCGTTTGTGGATTCATAGTCGATATTATAATCAAGGTTGCCCTTTGCAATTTCCTCCGCTCCGACGGAGATTTTTTTAATCGGCTTAACAATTGTCTGCGATGTGATAAAGGAAATTGTTACAATTGAAATTATGAAAAGCAGAACAATAAACAGCATAAAGATGCCCGCTCTGCCGATGAGAAAATCCTTAAGCTCGCCCGGCGACGGTCTCTGCGACGCGTTGTTAACCGTGTAATCGGGATTAGTGATTACAATGAGGTAATTGTCGTTGCCGTCATCGGCGTGGTTTACAAGCAGAAGTCCGTTACCGCCGAAATAATTAAGATTACCGTTTTTTTCAAAGGCTGCGATTTTCTGCGCCTCAGACAGTATATTCTCACCCGTGGCGTAGAAAAGTTCGCCGTTTTTTTCAATGTATATCTCCGTGCCAAGCTCCTTTAACGGCTCCGCTATCGCTTCAAGCTCCTCGGTCTTTGAGGCGTCGTCATTTTCTTCCGTGAGGTGATTTGAGATTGACTGCACTGTCTGCGTCCACTGGAGTGAGTTAAGTGCGGAATAAGTGTTTGTATTGACTGCCGATACCCTGAAAAATGAGGTGAAGGTGTTCACGATTACAGTCGAGGTGGAGATAATTATTATAATAGGTATTATAATAGCGAGCAGTGAGGTAAGCACAATTCTCGTGTTAATCCTCAGATTTCTTGAGCTGGGCTTTTTATTATTTGTTTTCATATTCCTTCCTCTGCTCCGATATCTTGATAATACTGCCGAGATGTATTCTTGTGAAATTATAGCTCTGCTCTCTGAGGTCGTATGCGTCGTTATCCACAAAGTATTTTATAACGCCCGTCATGCCTGCACAGATATATTCCATTGAACAGCCGTCAATTCCGTACTTTTCAGGTCCTATTTCCATAAATACTCTGCGTGCAAGCTCGTGAAGCTTTGAAACAAGCACATCACGGCTGCTGCCTGCAAAGAGTATGTGGTATTTTTCCCTGTTCTGAATTATCTCGTTGATACCGTCCATAATTATGTAACTTACATTGTCAATATTGATTTCCGCGCTCTGCGCTCTCTGAAGCTGAGTTGAAAGCTTGATGTAAAGCGCCCGGCAAAGCTCGTCGCAGATGTGATTGAGTAAATCGTATTTATCGCTGTAATGAAGGTAAAAGGTGTTGCGGCTTATCATAGCGCGGTCGGATATATCCTTGACAGAAATTTTTTCAAAATCCTTTGCGCTTAACAGGCTGTAGAACGCCTCCTTCACAGCGCGTTTTGTCTTTTTAATTCTTAAATCCTCGTTGTCGCTTCCGGTTTTCATAACTCTTCCTTTCTGTGATTTTGCAGTGTGCAAAATAATTGACTTGTGTTAAATATATTATAACAGTTCAGGATATTTTTTGCAATAATATTAAATGTTAAGCGTAAATGGATTAATTGTTACATAATCGTGTATTTGTGTTTCATTGTTAACAATTTAATTTTATTTTCTCTATTGAATTTTAACTGAGCTTATTATATAATCAAGTTAATCTGCAACGGCGGAAATCAGGTGTATAAATATACAGGGAGGGTGCATATGGCTATTGCTACATTTAAAAGATATGAAAAGAAATATCTGATTACAAAAGAGCAGCTTGACAGCATTATGCCGACCCTGCTTGAATATATGCGCCTTGATGAGTTCTGCATAGGCGGTAACGAATACAGGATATACAGTATTTATTACGACACCGATAATCACGATGTGATAAGGCAGAACTCCTCGAAGCCTGTATATAAGGAAAAAATGCGTCTGCGCTCCTATTACGACAGGAAGGACCCCGAGGACAAAATCTTTATGGAGATAAAGAAGAAGAGCGAGGGTCAGGGCAATAAGCGCAGAATCAAGCTCAGGATAAAAGAGATAGACCCCTTTGTTAACGAGGGTATACTCCCCGAAACGAAGGACTACCTCTCGGCGCAGGTTGCAAAGGAGCTTGCGTATTACTTCAAGCGAAATCCCGTTCATCCTGCGCTTTATGTTCAGTATGACAGGCTTGCGCTTTTCGGCAAGGAGGACAAGAATTTCCGTATGACCTTTGACAGAAATGTCAGGGTGCGCCGAAGTAATTTTGTTTTCGGCGAAAGCGATGAGGATGAGCTTCTTCTGCCTGAAAATACATATATAATGGAAATAAAGATACTTGGGGCTATGCCGCTCTGGCTTACGCATCTTTTAAGCGAGAACGGACTTTTCAGCCGCGGCTTTTCAAAGTACGGCACGAAGTATAAGCTTGATGTTAAAAACGGCGAGCTTGAGTATCATATGGAGGATAAAAACGGCAACGAGGTAGACTTTGACTACTTCGAGTCGCTTTAATAAAAGGAGAGAATATTATGAGTTTTGATGAATTTATTACAAGTGCAACCACAGGCGCTACGGCGGATGAGCTTACGGCGCTCAGTGTTGTTGAGAATTTAGTTCCTGCGCTTATCATAGGCTTTGTTATCAGCCTTGTTTATTTGCTTACGCATAAAAAAGCCGGTTACAGCCAGGCGTTCTGCGTTTCGCTGATTGTGCTTGCTCCAATCGTAGCGATGGTTATTCTGTCCATCGGCAATAATGTGGCAAGGGCATTTTCACTCGCAGGTGCGTTTGCGCTTATCCGTTTCCGCTCGGCGCCCGGCGACCCGAAGGATATTGCTTTTGTATTTATGAGCGTTGTTATGGGTCTTGTCTGCGGTATGGGCTACTGGCTTTACGCGGCGATTGCAACGCTGATTATTCTCTGCGCAATCATCATTTTACATGTTACGAATTATGCCGGCAAAAAGGGCGATGTTTACACTCTTAAAATCACTGTGCCTGAAACGCTTAATTATGTGGGCGCATTTGATGAGCCGCTCAAGAAGTATACTAACAGCTATAAGCTCGTAAGGGTTAAGTCCGTTGACTTCGGCGCTCTTTTTGAGCTTTCCTACAATGTACAGCTCAAGGACGATAAGCAGATTAGAGAAATGCTTGACGACCTCAGGGCTATGAACGGTAATCTCAAGATTATGCTTTCAACCGAGCAGGAGGCAGTGCGCTCCTTCCATTTCCAGTAAGATTAAACTATTTGCAGGGCGGATTTTATCCGCCTGTGCATTTATTATAAAATTAGTATTTTAAAAGTTTTAATGTAAGTTAAAACGCAAGAAGGTGTTAACTTGAATTTAAAAGCAGTTAAAATCACAGGACTTGTTCTTGCGGTTATTATGATATTTACAACAGTTTGCTTTACGGGCTGCTCAAAGAGCAAGACCGCTTCTCTTGATGAGGAGGTAACCGTCGAGCAGGACGATGACGACGCAATAAGCGTTAATATGCTCTCCGAGGACGAAGGGGACACCTTTGAACTTACAGACAGGTCAGGCAATACGCTTACGCTTGTGCCTATTTACGGCTGCGACGGCGCGACCATGATTGCGGCGTATGTACAGACGGTTAAGGACTCTGACGGTAACGAGCTTGACAGCACGGCATATCCCGAGCTTCACGCGGTGCTTCAGATTAAGCAGGAGAACGATACATATTCCCTTGTTTACGGCGACGGCGATAAGCTTGTAACAATCGACGCTCAGGCTGATGAGAACGGATATATCGTCGCAATGCAGGATACTATGGACTATGACGGCGACGGCGATACAACCGAGTATTTCAAGGTTGTTACAAAGCTCGACGCAACAAGCCATCTGTTCATCAAGCTTGAAAGCGAGGACAATAAAACTCCGATTAATGTAACTGTTGAAAAAGCCTCGGACGGTACTGCTACCGTAACGGATGAAGCAGGTAACACGACGAAGACCACCTCCACCACCGAAGCTAAAAAGGACCTTACGCAACTTGTTGAGGATGACAAGAAGAAAAAAGAGGAGGAAGCTCAGAACGAAAGCACCTCGGACGACCCGACGGAGCCGAGCTCCTCGGACATCCCCACTGTTGAAGGTTATACAGTAATTGTATTAAGCACAAACGGCACTGTTAAGACAAATGCTGACAATGTAACTGTTGAGGGCGGCACCCTTGTCGGCGGCAGTGAGGTGCATATTGACGGTGCGGGCGATAACAGTAAATATTATATTACAAGCGAAACCTCCACCTTCCTCGGTCAGATTGTTGTTGAGCTTTCCGTTGAGGATGATGTTGAGGTTAAATTCAATAATGTAAATATAAACACTCAGAAAAAGACGGCGATTAAGCTTGTAAATAAGGACGCTGTTGAGAATAAGGAGAGCGATACCGAGGGAAGCGGCTCTGCGGAGCTTGGCACTACCGGTACGGCGGTTACTAATACAGCAGTGCCGAGATGCGAGCTTTCCTTCACGGGAACGAACAGCATTCAGGCAAACGGAAGCGGTAATAACGGTAGTATTTACAGCGAGTGTAAGCTCGGTATAAAGGGCCACGGAACCGTTACCGTTGACGGCGGCTCGTCTTTAAGCGGTATCTGTTCAACAGAGAGTATCACGATTAAGAATACAACTCTTAATATAACGAGCAAAGCAAAGCAGGGTATCTCCTGCGACAAGAAGGTTACAATCAATTCAGGCGCTACCATCAATATCGAGTCCAAGGGCGACGGCATCCACTGCAATAAGTTTGAGCTTGACGGCGTGGACGCTGACGGTATTTCCGCTGACTCGGTTGTGAATATCAGTTCTATTTATTCAACCGAATGTGCAGACGGTATCGACGCGGATAACGAGGTTATAATCGACGGCGGTACGCTTAACATCACAGCGCTTACAAGCGATAAATACGGTATTAAGGTGCGCAAGGTAATAAAGGGCGCAAGTAACGGTTACTTTGAGATTAACGGCGGCAAGGTGAACGCCTCGGGCTGGTATATGACGGTGCCGACAAGCTGTGCGCAGAAGACGGTCGTTGCAACCTCGTCAAGCGCAACAAGCTTTACGGCAGGTAAGTATTCATCTGCGTCAGGCGCAGGCTCCTTCCTTATTTCACCTTCAAATGCTAATGCGGTAACCGCAGGAAGCACAACAAATACCGTTACCTGGAATTCGGGCAAAACAATCGGTCAGGTTTCATTCTGACAGTCGGGGGATTAACTTATGAAAAAGCAGATTAAGAAGTCAGTAGCATTGCTTCTTGCAGTGATGATGGTGATGACCACGCTCGTATTCTTTCCGCTTACGGCGGAGGCTGCGGAGAGCCCTCTCACTCTTGAAGACAAGAGCGCGCCAATCTGGGCTGACCCTGAGAATGTTCTTACTCAGGCTAAGATTGACAGCTTCATCGGGGGAGATAAGACGGCTCCGACGGGCGCAATCGCACCGTTTAAAAGAAGCTCAAGCTCAACTAAGTATTACTGGTTTTTCCCGTCAAATGCCGATTTGACCTACCTTACAGTATGGTTTGACAGCTCAAGCACGGTTAAAATCGGTAACCAGACTATTGAAAGCGGCGACGGCACAAATGCCTTTGCTTCAATCAATGAGGGCGGTATCTCGATGGAGGTTACCGTTTCGATAACGGCAAATAACAGCACAACAAATTACAGCGTTACCGCTCTTAAAAGCGGTGATGTCGGCGCTGTTTATATTGACACCGATTCGGGTTCCATAAGCACTATTACAAACAGCTCCGACCATTCCGCATGGGAGGCAGGCTCGATTATGGTAGTACAGCCCGACGGCACAATCGACTATCTCGGCGCGCTTGCCAAAATGTCGGGACGCGGAAACGCTACATGGGATACTTCAGGCAAAAAGAATCCGTACAATATCAAGCTTGCGGCTTCAGCCTCGCTGCTCGGTATGGGCGCCGCTAAAAAATGGTGCCTGCTTGCCAATAAGGGCGATAATACGCTTATTAAAAATCAGCTTACATATGATTTTGCAAAGTATATCGGCGTTAAGTATCAGCCGACCTGTAAGCCTGTTGACCTCTATGTAAATCAGCAGTATTACGGCTCATACCAGCTTTCCGAGAAGGTTGAAATCAAGTCGAACAGAGTTAATGTAAACGACGCGTACGAAAGGCTTGAAATAGCAAACGGAACCGTAAACGCCGAAACGGGCGCGATTGTTCCTGCAGACCTTACGGGAACCTCGATAGGTAACTACACCCATAATTCCTCGACGGGTGCCGATACGGCTTACGCGACAAATCCGACGGGCGATTTCAGCAGTGATACCGTCAAGGGTAATTTCGGTCAGACAACGGGTAACCGCAGGTATTCGACAGGGCTTACAAATCCCGACGATGTTACGGGCGGATATATCTACGAGCTTGAGATTACGCTTCGCTGGCCCGACAACCCTGCAGGCTTCTGCGGTTATAACCGTCAGGGCTGGGTAATGAAGAGCGCCGATTATGCAACGAAGGAAATGATTGATTCCTCGTATAATCTCCTCTACGCTCTCGGCGCGGCTATTTATAATAACGGTACCGTGCCGAGCACGGCAACGCCTCAGTCAAACGGCGTTGTAGTTATAGGAAACTATGTCAGGTCGCTTGGTACAAACAGCACGGGTAACCCTGCTCCTGCGGCTGAGTATCAGGGCAAGAGCTGGAGCGATATTCTTGACGCTACCTCTGCAGTGAAGTATTACTGGACTCAGGAGTACTTCAAAAATATGGACTCCTCGGTTTCCTCGACTTACTTTTATAAGGACTCAGACAGTGTTGATTCAATGCTTTATGCAGGCCCTGTCTGGGATATGGATAACACAATCGGCTTGAACGGAGGCGGCACACGCTGGGGCTTAAACTGGCAGAAAAGCGAGGGCTGGTACACAAAAAGCTCGGTTATGTACCGCTACAATGCTTCGGTAAGCAATACCACGCTTACGGAGAGTAACGGTATTCCGCTTTCTTTCTATGCGGCTCTTGCCACAAACTGTACTGATTTCTGGTCAATGGCTGAGAAGGAGTGGTACAACACAATTGAGCCTGCTACGCAGGTATTACTCGGTAATGCGACTGATTCAAGCGGCGTGCTTCACAGCGTTGATTACTATGTTGACACAGTTTCAAAAAGCGCTGCTTTAAATGCGCTTCGCCACGACGGAAGCTTTGACGCAGAAAGTATTAAAAGCTCCGTTAAATCGTGGTTTACCGAAAGAGATAACTGGATTAATTCGCAGATTCCAAAAACGGATATTTCTAACGCTTCCTTCGGTAATTTCACAGGTTATTACTACACGGGACAGGAGATTACACCCGATATTCCGGTACAGATTTTTGTGTCAGGTCTTGGCAATGTAACTCTTACCAAGGGCGTTGATTACGATATAACATATCAGAACAATGTTAATGTCGGCACGGCAACCGCGGTTATCAGCGGCAGGGGAGTTTACGAAGGCTCCGTAACAAAGACCTTCAATATTCTTAAAGCTCCCGTAAGCAGTTATACCGCGAGCATTTTACCGAGCGCTTATGTTGATACAACTCTTCGCGCAAGTGTTAAAAATCAGAGCGGCGAAGATGTAACCTCAAGCATCAGCTATCAGTGGCTCAGGGACGGAAATGAAATAAGCGGCGAAACGGAAAGCACCTACACAACCTCATCCGACGACGCAGGTAAGCAGATAAGCGTGAGAGTAACAGGCGACGAGGTAAACCTCACAGGCTCCGTTGTTTCAAATGTCTGCGAGGTTGCAGAGGGCAGTAAGCCGCAGGGCTATTCAAGGGATATAGCAAACTGGGATTACGATTACACGGCTGACAGCGAGGCTCTTACAGCGTACGACAGCGAGCTTAACTTCATCGCAACAAGCGGTGAAAATCAGAGCAGCTCCTTCCTTACGGCTTCGGTAAACGCAAGTGATAATGCGGTGATTGAGTGGTCGGGCTCAAAGGATAAGTATAATAACGACGGTGTGTCCGACAGAGCGCCGATTATGGCGACTTCAAAGACAGACTCCCTCGCATGGGGTCAGTGGCCTTACTTTATGGCTAAGGTTTCAACAGAGGGCTATGAGGATATCAGGTTCTCGGCAAAGCTCGGCGGTACAAATAAAGCGCCGAGGGATTGGAAACTCCAGTATTCGCTTGACGGCGTTAACTTTACCGACATTGCCGAGAGTTCATATTCAATTTCAGTCAATAAAACTCTTGAACAGGCATTTGACAGCGTTGCGCTGCCCGAGGCTTGTAACGACCAGAGTACGGTTTATATCCGCGCGCTTGCCGATACTAATACAACAATTGCAGGCGCAACCTTCTTAAATCTTCCGAACGGCGACGCCGCAATAAACAATGTGAAGGTTACGGGTGTATCAATGGGTGTTATCACCTCTCTTGCACCGCCGAGCTTCGACAGCCTTACAACGCTTTACGATACCGATACCGCTACGCTTACTGACAACAACGGCGGCGCTGATGTTTATTACAGCATAAACGGCGGCGAGTATCAGCTCTATAACGGCGGCTTCAATCCCTTCGGCGTTAAGTTTGCCGACATCGGCGACACGGCTGAGGTTAAGGCGTATGCAAGCTTTAACGGTATTGAAAGCGAGGTTGTAACAAAAACCTACACCTTCGGCGGTGTAAACATTAACACCTTCAGCTATGACACCTTCTCAAAGGATGTTACCGCAGGCGCAGTAGCTTCAACCGGCGGTACATACGGAGAAAGCGGCAAGATGACGGGCTACACCGACGGAAGCTCACAGTATGTTCCTCTGTGGAATGTTAAAAACGGAGCGTTTGCGGTTTCGCCTGATGACGGCGCCGCATGGTCCTCGGAGTCGGGTCTTACCTTCAGGGTTGCCACAGCAGGATATGAGAATGTCCGCTTTAGCTGTAAGGCATTTACCACACAGCAGGGACCAACGAGCGTGGCGCTTCAGTATTCGACTGACGGCACAACCTTCTATAATGTGAGGTCGGGAATTGTCCTTCCGGCAAACGGAGAGCTTGAGCAGCTTCTTTTAAACGAGGCTTTGCCTGCTGCAACAAGCAATAAGCAGTATGTTTATATCAGACTTGTTGCGGACGCTGATTTAAACGGACTCGGCGAGTCGCTCTACGGTACATCAAAGGGCAATCTTTATGTAAACGATGTTGTTATTTCGGGTGAGGACGACGGCAGCTATAAGATGCCGTATACAAATAAATCGACCTCATATTTCGGCGATTCGGGTACGGTTAAGTATGTCAGCCCTGACGGTTTGCCGATGAGCTATGTCGTTCTTGACAGCTCTTCAAATATTGTTAAAAGCGGCGTTGTGCCTGCGGAGGGTATCCAGCTTTCAACAGTTAAGGATTTTGACCCGACGCAGCAGTCGCCTTATACGGTTGTTGTTCAGGTCAGCGAGGATGAAAATACAAGCCTTGCAAACAGCGCAGTATACTATTATAAAGGCGACACGGTTGTTAAATTCAACTATAACAGCACAACAAGACTCTTTGAGGATTATGTGAGCGAGGACGGCTATTCGGTTGTAAGCACAAGCGGCGCACACAGCGGTACTCTCAGTATGAGACCTAATGCTTCCGCGTATGCTACGCTTACATATACCGGCACTTACGGCGTTAAGGTAAGCTATGACGAGAACAATAAGTTCACCGCTACCAAGAAGCTTGATAATCCGAACGGTAACGGCAACTGGCTTATTAAGACGAGTACGACAGGTTATCAGAATCTTACTCTTAACCTTGAGCAGCTCAGCTCGAATAACGGACCGAGGGACTGGGGCGTTGCATACAGCCTTGACGGATATGCGTACAGATATGTTGAGCGTTCCAATGCAAGAGCAATAAGCAATGACGCTTCAACCGATACGGTTGAGACCTACGGAAATCTTGCACTGCCGAGTGTCTGCAACAATCAGGAAACTCTTTATATCAAGATATTCATAAACGGCGGTGAGAGCGTTGACGGTGATGAACTTGAGCTTCTGACAAAGGGTAATACGGGTATCAATAATATTGAACTCAGCGGTACTCCGATGCCCGTTGAAGTAAATGTCAATGCAACAGTGCTTGAAAATAAGAACGCGACAACGGGTACAATTCCTGCGGCGAATGTAGGCGTGCTTGTTGACGGCAAGGAAAAAGGCATAACTGACGCTAACGGTCAGGCGGTTGTAACCGTCCCTTATAACAGGGACAGCGTTATTACGCTTAACGCGAATGTCGCAAGGGATATTCCCGTTAAGGTTACCGAGAGCGGAACAATTATCGGCGCACCTGTTCTGATATTTGATGTAAACGGCGACGGATATATTAATGCAAAGGATTACGCAGTAATCAATAAGGATTCGGCTTACAGTCAGTCAAAGCAGTATTTCGCTAATTTCATCAATGTAAGGACGGATGAGTTTACTTACAATTAAAAAATCAGGGTGGTAAGGGTTTCCCTACCACCCTGATTTTTTGTGAAGATATTTACAAAAAAAGAAAAAACAGTTATAATACTGATTGTCATAAAAAAGTATAATAATATAGGAGTGAATTTATGAAAAAGATTATTTCCGCTTTTCTCGCTCTTGCGCTTGCGGTAAGCCTTGCGGCTTGCTCAAAGGCAGCCGGGCCCGAAAGCGGCAGCGAGGATATAACAAATTATACAGCTGGCGAAAACAGCGGCGAGAGTGAAAAAATGCTTGTGCTTTACTTCGGCTCCGACAACACTGCCGACGCCGACCTGAAGTCGGAGGCTACGCCTTATTATGACGGAGTGGGCGCAACGGGTTATCTTGCGCAGCATATCGCTGAGAAAACAGGTGCGGATATTGAGAAAATCACGCCCGTAACCGATTATCCGAGCGGCTATAACGACACCGTTGACGCGGCGAAGGAGGAGCAGAACAATTCGGTTTACCCTGAATTTCAGCCGCTTACTCATAACCCCGAGGATTACGATGTAATCATCATCGGCTATCCTGTATGGTGGTACAAGATGCCGAATATTATGGACAGCTTCTTTAACGCATATGATTTAAGCGGTAAGGTTATTATTCCGTTTAATACCCACGAGGGAAGCGGCGACAGCGGCACCTATGACGACATCAGGGAACTTGAACCAGATGCAACGGTTGCCGACGGTTTTAATGTTAAGGGCTCTGACGCCGGTGAAGCCGAAAAGGACCTTGACAAGTGGCTTGAGGTAATGGAGCTTGTATAAGTAAAAGAAGAATCGGGCAGGTTTGTACGGACGCTCTTATGGCGCTGATGCTCTGTATGTTCGCCACGCTCGGTTTCGTCTTGATTTGTTTATTAAATAAATAGAATAAAAGGAGAAAAGAAAATGAGAAAAGATTTAGGAATTAAGCCTGCGGTTTATCCGATGCCGGTGCTTATGATTGCCACCTATGATGAAAACGGTGTTGTTGATGTTATGAACGCCGCCTGGGGTATGATTTGCGGAATGGATACAATCACCCTTTCGCTTACAGCTTCACATAAGACGGTTAAAAACCTTAAAAAGACAAAGGCTTTTACGGTTTCGCTTGCTGATGCCAAGCATGTGGAGGAGGCTGACTTTTTCGGCATTGCCTCGGGTAACACTATGGCTGACAAGTTTGAGAGAAGCGGTATGAGCGCAACAAAGAGTACGCTTGTCAATGCGCCGATTATCGAGGAATTTCCTGTTACAATGGAATGTGAGCTTGCCGAAATAATTGATACCGAGAATGTTTACAGCATCATCGGTAAAATTAAGAATGTTTCCGCTCACGAAGAAGTGCTTGACGAAAAGGGAAATATTGACATCACTAAGGCAGGGCTTCTTATCTTCGACCAGTTCAAATCAGGTTATTATGTAACAGGCGATAAGGCGGGTCAGGCATGGAACTCGGGCAAAAAGTTTATGTAAAAGCTTTTTGCTGAGTATAAGAGTAAATCAGGCGGGATGCGGTTATGGACATACCCTTGTTACCGCATCCTGCCTTTACTGTTATCATCTTTTTTAAATTTAGTATTGACAAGAGAAGGCTTCTGTGTTATATTACTTATGGTTAGTGGTGGCTAACCATATATTATGCCATATTAGTTAGAGCAAACTAACTTTCCTTCCCTTTCCTTTCCTATTCTTATTCCTATTCCAAAATATATACGGTATATGGTCAGCCACCCTGACATGAAGGAGATAATATGAATAAAGTAATTCTTAAAATAGACGGTATGATGTGCGGTATGTGCGAGGCGCACATCAACGATACAATCAGGAAAATATATCCAAAGGCAAAGAAGCTTTCCTCATCGCATAGGAAGGGCGAAACAAGCTTTGTGCTTGACGATGAGCCCGATGAACAGAAATTAAAAAATGCGATTGCCGATACAGGCTATGAGCTGAAGAGTATAAGCTTTGAGCCGTACAGGAAAAAAGGACTTTTCGGATAAAAACGGCGGAGAAAATTCTCCGCCGTTTTACTATTTATTTAACTAAATTTTCTCCGCCGTTTTACTTTTTATTTAACTAAATTTTTCCTGCCTTTTCAGCTCCTTTTGCAGCTTCATTAATAAGTGTGTCCGTGTTATAGCTCTTTCTCGGACCTGCGTTTACCGCAATAATTTTTTTGCTCATACTATTTCCTTATGAATCGTAGAAATGCTGACCGTCGTCGGTTAAAAGGCGCTCGGTTTTCGGGTATTCAAAGATGGCGCCGTTATCCCTGTTTTCCTCAAGGTAGTCTGCAAATTCCTTTGCGTACCACTTTGCCATTTCAAGATTGTGCATAAGGTAATTGCCGCAGTTAACAGCCGTTGCGCCGGGTACCTCCTCTACGCTGTCAACTGCACTGAAGGCATTTAGCATAAGATTGTAAAGCTCCTCGGGCTTGCGGCTTCCTTTAAGTATGAGGTAAAAGCCCGTAAGACAGCCCATAGGTCCCCAGTAAACAACCTCATCCTTCCATTCGGGGTCGTTTCTGAGATAAGTTGCAATAATATGCTCAAGCGAGTGCATCGCCGCAACATCAATAACAGGCTCCCTGTTCGGCCTTTTAAGTCTGATATCATATGTGGTAACCGTATGTTCGCCAAGACGGTCAACCCTGCTTGTGAAAATACCCGGTATAATTCGTGTGTGGTCAACCGAAAAACTCTGTATTAATTCCATATGTTTTCCCCTTCGTGATTATTGTATTTACATTATAGGGAAACAGAGCCTTAAAGTCAAGAACGCAATATGCTCCGTTGCTTCTTGACTGATATCGGCGTTTATTATATAATCTATTTAATATTTCGGGAGTATTTATTATGAAAAAATATCATATTTCACATGAATATAATATTGATTTATGGAGCAGGGGAGTCTGCGAGGAGGACGAAAAAGGCAAGGACTGCGTGTATGCGGTGCTTAATGTTATGAGGGCGAAAATCGCCGATAAGCTCGGTATCTCCTCTAATTTTCAGCTAAGCACGGGCTATGTGAAATTCTTTCTGCTTTACCGCAGGAGCGGTGATTTTCTCGCTTCGGTTATTAACGGCGCCGACCCTGCAAAGCTTGAGGATGTAAGTCTTGACTGTACGCCGATGCAGGTGCTTGAAATCTGTGAAAAATACGGTGCGGTACCGCTTAATTCAATGCCTGATAACAGCCATCATCACAAGACGGATGTGCTTATTGTTCTTAATAACAGGCTCAGACTCGGCGCAATGCAGTTAAAGCAGGGCACGGCTGATTTTAAGAGTATTATGGCGGATGTTCTCGCGGTTCTCGCCGACGGTATCGGCGAGCCGCCTGAAGAAATTAATTTTACTTACAGAAAAGCCGACGGTGAAATCGCAAAGCTGAGTGCTTCGCCCGTTGATTTTTACAGCGGATACTGCGGTATGAGGGCGGAGGATTATTCTCTTGTAAGTGCGTACAACTCGGACGCGCAGGTAAGCGCTGATGTGCTTATGCGCCTTGTCAGCAGGCAGCTTGAGGGCGGCGAGCAGGTTGCCTTCGGCTGTGATGAAAGACAGCAGTCGATGCAGATGCTCGGAATTCTTGATACGGATTTTATCGACGCTGAGGACTCCTTTGGTACGGATGTAAGAATGTCGCGCGAGGACAAGCTCAGCTACGGAGTTACTAGGCTTACGCGCTATATGACCTTTGACGGAGTACAGCTTGAAAACGGCAGAGCGGTGCGCTTTAAGGTGCAGGACTGCAGGGGAGCGGAAACGGGCGCTGACGGTCATTATACGATGTCGGCGGACTGGTTTTGCCAGTATGTGCTTTCGGCTTTAATCAGACGCGAGTTAATAGAATCTGCGTCGGATGAGAGCTGATACCTGTAAATAATTATCTCTTGACTTTAAGGGATAATGTATTATAATAATATTGTAAATACTTTCTAAAGGGGATAAAAACAAATGAAAAAGGTTTTAAAAGTTATTGCGGTTATCGCAGCAATCTGCGCGCTTGCAGCAGGTGTTTATATTGCTATAAAGAAGCTCACCGACAAGAAGGAGCCCGAGTATTTTGACGACAACGATTTCTTCGAGTGTGATAACAATCTTGAGATTATTGAGGCTACACCTGTTGAAGAGCCTGCAGAGGAAGAGGCAGAAGAGCCTGTTGACGAGGCTGAGGCTGAGGCTGCTCAGGAAACTGCGGAATAATATAGTTTGCAAAACAAAAAGAGGCTGTGCGCAGCCTCTTTTATTCTGTATGGCATGAGGTAAAATAATATGTACAAAAGCGGACTTGTCCTTGAGGGCGGCGGACTTCGCGCGACCTTTACAAGCGGCGTTCTTGACGCATTTATTGAAAACGGAATAGAATTCCCATATGTTATCGGCGTTTCCGCCGGTACCTGTAACGGCGTATCCTTCCTCGGAAAAAACCTGCACAGAATGAGGGATATTAACCTTATTTACTCGGCTGACGAAAGATATATGAGCCTGAAGAACATTGCGAAATACGGCGAGTATCTTAATTCGGAGTGGATATTCAACGAGCTTTCGTATGATATTCTTCCCCTTGATAACGACACCTTTGAGGCGTCGGGCGCGGTTTTCTGCTGCGTGTGTACAAATGCTCTTACGGGTAATACGGAGTATTTTTATCCGAAGAGCTTTCGTAACGGCTGCCCCGAAATTCAGGCGAGCTGTGCGCTTCCGCTTGCGACGAAGCCTGTCGAAATCGGGGGTCAGTACTATTTCGACGGCGGACTTACGGATTCAATACCGCTTGAAAGAGCCTTTGACGACGGAGTTGAGAAGGCGGTTGTTATTCTTACTCAGGACCGTACATATCAGAAGCATCCGATTGGCCACTTCGGTATTGTTAAAAGGGCTATGAAGCGTTATCCTCTTGTTGCTGACAGAATTCGCGAAAGGCATAATGTCTATAATAATCAGCGCAATTTTGTTTTTCAGCAGGAGAAAGAGGGGAATGTACTTGTAATCTGCCCCGAAGAGCCGCTTGACTGCCCCACGCTTGAGCGTGATACGGATAAGCTGAAGCATATATATGAGCTTGGCTATCAGCAGGGACTTAAGAATATCGACAGGGTTAAGGAGTATATAGGTCAGGCGGAGAATGTCGGAGAGCCTTCAGACAATAAAGAATAAAAAAGCGGTTGCCGTCGGCAACCGCTTTTAATATACTTATTATGCAATTTTAATCATAGTGCAGATTGAGTTTGAAATTGCTTCCTTATCAAAAATCGGAAGCGGTGCGATAACCGCGTCAATACAGCCTGCAACCATAAATGTGATAACGCAGTAGTCGTAGTAGTTGTCCTCAAGAGAGATATTGTTGCTGTCGCAGATTCCCTTGACAATGTTCTGCTTGAGAATCATTATTGAGCGGCCTGCAATATCGCTGCCCTTGAACTTTATGAGGTAGTCGATATTGTCTTCGACCTCAGAGAGAAGCTTGTCCACTATTGGCTTCGGATTCGTCTTCATATCCTCATAATTAATCTGCTGGGTGATGGCGATAACGCCGTCCATAATAGTCTGAAAGCATTTGTGAAGACAGTCATCAATGTTCTTATAATGCAAGTAGAAGGTGCTTTTGTTAATGTCAGCGCGCTGGCAAAGCTCTAATACAGTTATCTTATTTGATTCCTTTTCAACAAGAAGGTCAAGCATTGCGTTAAAAACAGCCGACCTCGTTCTTTTTATGCGTCTGTCCATTATTGTTCTCCTATATGATATTAGACAAATGGCTGTTAAATTGTATACTATTAAATGGTATACAATTATTATGTATAAATATATT
>CADAUV010000012.1:0-30133 GCA_902791235.1 Oscillospiraceae bacterium | reverse complement strand
TCATATTAAGAATAAAATATCAACAAATAGAAACGAAAAAAAGATAATTCGGCAATTTAAACAAATGAAGCGTAAAAGCTTTGTATAAATGAATAATTAAAATAATATTTTATCCTTACAGTTGTCCATAAATTAACCTTTTCTTTGTTAATGGAGCCTGAAAAAATATTAGCAGTTGTAAATAATTACTAAATATAGTATAATAAAAAAGCATAGATTTCTTTTATTATGACGGAGGTTTAATTATGGATGATTTTAAATTATATGAAAACGGCGACTGGCTTAACGGCAAGACCGTAATTGTAACGGGCGCTTCGGGCGGTATGGGTGCAGGCATTGCCGCAACCCTTATCAAGAAGCACGGTTGCCGTGTTGTCGGCGTAGCAAGAAGCGAGCCTAAGATGATTAAGTTTATCGAGGAGCTCGGACCTACCTATGCGGAGCAGTTTTCCTACAAGCTTTTTGATGTATCGGTCAGGGAGAACTGGGAGAACTTTGCCAAGGAGCTTGAGGAGGAGGGTATCGTGCCTTCCGTTCTTATCAATAACGCAGGTATTCTTCCTAAGTTCAAGAGGTTTGACAGGTACTCATATGATGAGATAGAAAAGGCAATGAACATCAACTTTTATTCCTGCCTTTACGGTGTAAAGACCTTCCTGCCGGTCCTTCTTACACAGGATGACCCTGCAATTATAAATGTTGACTCCTCAGCCGCGCTTATGACGCTTGCGGGAACATCTATGTACAGCGCTTCCAAGGCTGCGTTAAAGAGCTTTACCGAGGCTTTGAGAGTTGAGTTTAAGGGTAAGATGTATGTGGGTCTTGTATGCCCCGGATTTACAAAGACGGACATTTTCAGAGACCAGAAAAACGACGGCGGTAAGGGACAGAAGGTTATGGATATGATTTCAACCGACTGCGACTTTATGGTTAAGATGATTATGTTCGGTATTGAGCATAAGCGTGCGATGATGGTTCACGGCTTTGATGCTCATGCGATGTCGGTATTTGACAGACTTCTTCCCGTAACAGGCTCAGAGCTGTTCTCGCTTGTTATGAAGGCTGCTAACATTGATTTGTTCAACGATGTATTCAGGGACTGATTTAAACAGGGGGATTTATGGAAGATTTAACTAAAAAGAAGTATCTTAGTTTTAAAGAGATTGCGGCATATTCTCTCGGCCTTTTCGGCTTTCAGGCAATTGTCGGACTCCTTAATTCATATCAGGCTGAGTTTGACGCGTCAATTCTCGGCGCCGATATTGCGGTCGTTGGTATTTTAATTCTCATTGCGAAGATTGTTTCAGCCGTTGCCGACCCGATTGTCGGAAATATGGTGGACCGCTCAAAGAGCAAGCTCGGCAAATTCAAGTCGATGATTGTCTATTCAATCCTTCCGCTTCTCATTATGAGCGCTGTAATCTTTATTGATGTTCCGTTTAAAACAAACAGGACGGTTACATATGTCTGGATTTTTGTTACATATCTTATCTGGAGCATAGCCATGACAATGGGCGATGTTCCTTCACAGGGCATTGCGGCGGCGCTTACGCCCAATCCGACTGAGAGAACAAATGTTGTTTCAATCTCCAACACCTTTAAGCAGATAGGCTTTTCAGCCTGCGTTGTTATCGTACCCATTGTGTGCCTTATAATTCCCGAGGGCTCCAAGGTGTTTGTTAAAAAGGGCGAAACTGATACTCCGATGATTGCAAGCGAGTACTTCTTTGTTGCGCTTCTTACGGCAATTCTCGGCTGCGTGCTGTTTGCGCTCATTCCTCTTATTAACAAGGAGAGAGTTAAGACTGAGGCTAATGAGAAGGTAACTGCAGGGGATATGGTTGCCGCTTTGAAGGACAACAAGCCGTTTATGCTTGTAATCGTTTCCTATTTCTTAGGCTTCGGCAGACAGATGGCTATGGGTATTCAGGTACAGGCTGCAAATGTACTTTTAGGCTCGCAGAATCTTGTTGCGGTGCTTGGCATTGTAACTGCAATCGGCTCCATGATAAGTATGGCTCTCTGTCCTGTGCTTATTAAAAAGCTTGATGAAAAGAAGGCGTATATCCTTCTTTCTGTTTACGGCTTTGCCGCTTCGCTTTTCTCCTTCGCCGTAGGTCATTTCTGGTTCATTAATCCTGATAATATGGTTCTTACGGTTCTTTTCTACGCTTCGCTCTTCCTTATAGGCTTGCAGTTTGGCGCCGTAACGCTTATGCCTATGATTATGACCGCTGACTGTGTTGACTATTATGAGTATAAGACGGGCAAGAGAATGGAGGGCGCTGCCTATTCGATTCTCACCCTGACAATCAAGGTATGCCTTGCGCTCGGCACGGCTCTCGGTCTTGTATTTGTTCAGGTATCGGGATACGCTGATACTCTTGCCGACATTACAGCAGGCGTACAGGGTGCGGCATTCACTGCCAAAACAAAGGATATCGTTTTCTTCGCGTATACTCTTATGCCCGGTATCCTTGCGCTTCTCTCGGTAATACCTATGCTCAGGTATGATGTTGTAGGTGAGAAGAAGAATGAGATTACGAAGGCTCTTGCGAAAAAGAGAGAAAGTGCGGAATAATTAATAACTATAATTTGGCAAGGCTGTGCGAAAGCGCAAGCCTTGCTTTTTTGTTTTAATTTGTTATAATATATCCGAGGTGGTATATATGAAAAAAATAATCAGCCTTGTACTTTCGGCAGTTATTATGCTTTCAGCCCTCTGCGGTCTTAACATAAGCGCTTACGCGGCTTCCACACAGAAGTTAAGCGACAGCATTTTTGCATCGTATGATGAAACAAGTAAGACTCTTACGGTTTACGGTGAGGGCAGAATGAACGACTATGAAAGCTGCCCCCTGACTCTGAATATTGATTTTTCAAGTAAAATAGTTATATCCGAGGGTATAACCTATATCGGCGCGAATGCGTTTAATATTGTCGGCGTTATGGAGCCGAAGAGGTTTATCGAGGTTGAGATTGCGGATTCTGTCAAGGAGATAGGAGCTGACGCCTTCCGCGGTACCGCAATCAGCAGTTTCAATCTTTCAAAGAATGTTGAGCTGCTTGGCAAAAGAGCGCTCTGTACGGTCTATGACGGCTCGTCAAAGGGATTTACCACAGCTATTAATGTTGACGCTGAAAATCCGTATTTCTCCTCGCTCGACGGTATTCTTTATAACAAGAATAAAACGGAGCTTATTCAGGTGCCTGCAAAGTATTCCTTCACCGACGGGGACTTTACGGTTCTTTCCTCGGTTGAAAAAATATCAAGCTCGGCTTTCTATAAATGCACGGGGCTCAAGACGATAACTTTCCCTGAGAGCCTTTCCAGTATCGGTGAAAATGCTTTCACGGGCTGCAGTAATCTGACAAGCGCAACCTTTATCGGCAAGGGCGCGCTTACGGTCGGAGCAAACGCCTTCAGAAATCATAAGTTTAACAGCACCACTCAGGAGCATACCTATCCGCTGATTAATGAGAGCCTCACGCTCTATGTTCCATATAATTCGGGTGCGGAGGAATTCGCAAAAGCGGACGGCATTAATTTTGAAAACACCTCAGAGCCTAAAAACGGCTGGGAAAAGATTGATGGTTACTGGTATTATTTCGTCGATGATGTTAAGCAGACAGGCTGGCAGAAGATTGACGGTCTTTGGTACTATATGAACGACGAGGGTAAAATGCTCACGGGCTGGCAGAAAATCGGCGGCGTGTGGTATTATCTCAAATCAGGCGGCGCAATGGTAACAGGCTGGCAGAAAATCGGCGGTATATGGTATTACTTTAAATCAGGCGGCGCGATGGTAACGGGCTGGCAGAAAATCAGTAATAAATGGTATTACTTTAAGTCCGGCGGCGCAATGGTAACGGGCTGGATAAAGCTCTCGGGCAAATGGTATTATCTCGAGCCCTCGGGCGCTATGCGTACCGCAAACCTGCGCTATAAGGGTAAAATCTACCGCTTTAACAAATCGGGCGTCTGTCTTAATCCGTAATATGAGGATAATATGTATAAATATGAGCTTCACTGCCACACACAGGGCGTATCCGACTGCGGCAGGGTAAATCCAAAGGAAATTGCACAACTTTATATAGAAAAGGGTTATGACGGAATTGTCGTTACAGACCATTACAGTCCGCTGACCTTTTATAAGAAAAATCTCTTCAATCCTCAGAGGTACGCCGACTTTTATTTAAGCGGTTACCGTACAATGAAGGAGTATGCAGGAGATAAGCTCACCGTGCTTCTCGGTATGGAGCTCAGGCATTATTTCACCGCGAATGATTATCTCATTTACGGGATTGACGAGGATTTTATCTATGACGGCGGCAATATGATGCTGATGTGGGAGAAACAGGCGTATCAGTATTGCAAAGCCCACGGCGTTCTTATGTTTCAGGCACATCCCTTCAGGGTCGGTATACGCAGATGTAATCCCGATTATATTGACGGCGTTGAGGTCTATAACGGAAAAACGGACAGAGCGAGGAATGAGCAGGCGTTTAAATGGGCGCAGGAAAACGGAAAGCTTATGTGTTCGGGCTCGGATTTTCACACGCTTGCCCACCTTGCGCGCGGCGGTATAATCACCGACAGAAAAATAACCTCCAACGCAGATTTGCTGGAGGTACTGAAATCTCAGGAATTTGAGAGAATAGAAACATATTAAAAACGGATAGAATAGAAAAAACAGGAAACCGGTGTTTCCTGTTTTTTTTAGTTGCTTTCCTTTTCCTTTGTGAAAACTTTTTTAAACAGCTCTGTGAGCTTTTTGATATTTATAAGCGCCAAAACGCCTATCACCGCAATAACGCCGTAACGGATTAGCGTGTGATTATAAAGCAGGAGTGAAAGCGCAGTCGCGCCGCACACGCCAAGACTGTAAATCAGTATGCGCTTGCCGTCAAATACGGCTTCGGTTATGCCCTTGCGCTTTGTTATCATTTTGTACAGCAGATAATGTCCTACCGAGAAAAGAATATAGCAGAATACGGTTGTATACGCTGCGGCGATATAGCCGTATTTTTGTATAAAAATATAATTGAGCCCTATATTAAGAAGCGCCGCCGCAACGGACACGAGCATAACATACTGCGTTTTTTCAAAGTAAAATTCTATGTTTATGAAAAGCGCGTATATATAAACAAAGAATACGGACGCCGCAACAGGGGGGAATACCCACTTCGCAGCGGAGTATTCGGGCGCAGCAAGTATCGCTATGCCCTCAGGACCGAGAAGCATAAATATGCTTATAACCGCCGCCATAAAAAGACAGAGCATATCGGCGGTTTTTCTTATATCCCCATAGCTGCCCTTTTTCATATTCTGATAAAGCGAGGGGACAAAGGAATTATTAATTGCGTTAACAAAGATTGTAACCGTAGCCGCTATATTATACGCAACGCCGTAAAGCGCGGCGTCGCTTAAGCCCGTGAGCTTTTCTATCATTATCCTGTCCGACTGACCTAAGACAATCTGTGAAAGGTAGTGCGGCACAAGCGGAAGATTAAAGGCAAGGGCGAATTTCCAGAAATCCTTTACAAAAAGCTTCTTACCCCTGTAAAGCTGTATGATGTAAAATATAAGCCCCACACAGGCGTTTACAAGCGCGAAGGAGATGATTCTTGCCTCTACCTTGTACTCGGTATGCAAAATAGCCAAAACGGCGCATATGGGCGACGCAGCGGCTGTAAACAGCGTAACGGCTACAAGGCTTTTATATCTGTACTCGTATCTCTGCCTCTGCGCCCAGAAGAGATATGCGGGCTCGAAGAGAAGCTGCAAAAACATTGTAAGCACAAAGAGCGTCGACAAATCAAAGAGATTGTTAAAGAAATTGTGAGCGCACAGATAAACTGCGAAAAACACGATTGTTACAACCGTTGACAGTCCCTGCATAGCGGAGATGAATTCGTTTCTCCGCTCGGGGTATTTTGTCATACCGTTATTTATGACGCCGCCTGCGAGGTTAAGGGTTACAATAATGCTTATCACCGAATACCACGAATTGTAAATGGTGAGAACTCCGTACTGTTCGGTGGTGAGCAGTCTTGTGAAAATCGGCATGGTTATCATCGCAATTCCTTTTTGAAGGAGATTGCATACCGTAAACCAGAGAGCCGCCTTAACGCCTGTCTTCAGCGTGGCGTATTTTTCAAAAAACTGTTTAACTTTACTCATTTTATTATTTTGTGTTTGACCTTATAATATTTTTCCATCGTTTTACTTCCGATGAATCTGCGCAGCGTGTTAAGTATTCTCTTGTGCGCGGGAAACCAGGTCGCCGCATAGTGATGAACGGAATAAGCCTTGGAGTCAATTCTGGCGTGCATATCGCCGTCGGTGGGATTGAAGTACTCCTTAGGATAGATTGCGGTACCGTTAATAACCTGATAGGTGCCGTCGGTTTTAAGCCCGTTTTCCGTGAGTATAGCCGTTACGCGCCTGCCGATAGCAAGCATCTTTTCGGGCGAGGAGAAGTCGAAGACCTCACCCTCGTAGCTTTTAAGCACCTCAGCGCAGAGCCAGTTGTCCTTATTACAGCCGAAGATAAGCCCTGTTCCGACAATCGCGGGCTGGGAAAAGCCCGCGAAGGAATCGTTTTCAAGCAGTGCATCAATCGGCTTTATAAGCTCAACATCGGTGTCAAGGTAAATTCCGCCGTATTTGTTCAGAATATAAAATCTTGCGTAGTCGGATACATACGCCCATTTTTTCTGCTCGTAAGCCTGCCTTACATAAGGGGAAATATCAATGTCGAAATTCTCTTCATTCCATTCCCTTATCTCAAAATCAGGCGCGTATTTTCTCCAGCTTTCAATACACTTTTCAATGAGTCGGCTCTTTTTGTTTTTGCCGAACCAGCAGTAATGAATAACTTTAGGTATCATATAGCCACCTCAGAATTTGAATTTGATTCTAAGCTTGCCGGCGTCGGGGTGTTCGGCGGTTCTGAGGTATTTTTCCCTCTCGGTTTCAAGTCCCGAGTAGCCGCATACCATTCCGATAATTGCAAAGATAAATACGCCGATTGAGGACTTGATGATTGCGGTGCCGATGGTGCTTATTATCACGCCGATGAACATTGCAAGCATAAGCGCTTTAATATGCCTTTCAATTACAAGCTTCTGAATCGGAATGAAAATACATATTAAGATAAGCAGATAAAAGAATACACCGATGTATCCGAACTGACCCAAAAGCATACCGAGGTAGCAGTCGTTAATTGCGAACGGATACATTTCCGACAAGCCGTAGCGCTCGTTAAAGCCGTAGCGGTAATATAAAATCGAATAGTTTTTTGCCGCCATATCGGAGCCGAAGGTCGCAAAACCCGAGCCGAAGGGGAAGTATTGCTTAGCAGTGATGTTACCGTATTTAATGAATATCATACGGGGTGATTTTTCATCGAGGATATAAGTGTTAATCTGAACGGTTGAAACGCCTATGCCGCCTAAAATAAGCAGGATGATGTTTTTGATACTGAGCTTATTGCTCTTTCTCCACATAATTACAAGCACGATATATGTGAACATCATTATATAAACAACGCCCTTGGTGGTTACAATCATATTAAAGAGTGAAATAATCTCATAAAATCTCAGCTTGTATATATCGCTTTCGGTAAAGAAAATACAGATAAGCGCAGATGCGACAATATAGCCGTAGCGTCCGCTGTTATTGAATAAAAATGCGTAAGGGTATATTCCGTAACGGCGCACAAGCTCCTCTCCCTCGTACATTCCGATATCAACGAAAAGGCTGATTATAGCGCATATAGTTGTAACAATCAGAAAGAGCTTTGCCACCGCGGCGAGATATTTTACAAGCGTGCCCTTCTTGTCCTCGCTTGCAATATGCTTTATTACGATGAACGGGCAGAAAATCTTGTAAAGACAGAGCGTGTCGACGGCAATCGGGAACCACGAGGTGATAAGCCTGTTTGTGTAGTTACCGACAAGCCCTATAATCGCGACAACCGTTGTAAAGACAAATACAAGAATATCCGAAATATCAAGCTTGTTTCTCAGCAGAAGTACAAAAATATAAATCATACTGATAAGACCCAATGCTTCGTCAACATAGCTTGAAAATGAAAAATTCAGATTCACTTCCGCAAAAAGCGAAAACGGAAGCAGAAGCATCAGAAATGCCACAAGCAGCAGCTTGGGTTCAATTGTAATCACTTTTTTCATAGGGTGAGCGTCCTTGCTTTGTTATTGTTTTATTTCTCGAATCTTTTGTTTATGTCCTTGCACGCGTCAAGGAAAAGACCCACATCAACAGAGTAGCTCAGATACTGAAGTCCAAGCTCCCTCCACATCTTTAGGTCGTCAATCGTATCAATGAAGGTGCCGATTGTCTTTCCCTTCGCCTTTGCCTTGGTAACAATCTCCTTCATTGCGTTTACAACAACGGGATTATTCACCTGACCGGGAAGTCCTAAGGACTGCGATAAGTCGTAAGGGCCTACAAAGAGAATGTCGACGCCCTCAACCTCAAGAATTTCATCAAGGTTTTTAATCGCGTCAACGCCCTCAAGCTGCAGAATGATTATGAGTTCGCCCGAGCTTTCAAAAAACTCGTTTCTGTCCATATTTGAGTAATCGGCGGCGCGTACGAAACGGCAAACGCCCCTCATTCCGTAGGGGTAAAACTTCGCGTTTCTTACGACCTGTCTTGCCTCCTCGGCAGTGTTAATCTGAGGCACCTGAATACCGTAAGCGCCGATGTCAAGCGCCTTCGAGATTGTGTTCTCATTACAGTCCTTGAGCCTGATAATAGGTACCGTGCCCCTTGCCTCAGCCGCACGGATATTATTCTGCTGTCCCTCGATTGTAACAGGTCCGTGCTCCGTGTCAAGTATGACGAAATCAAAGCCGCCGATACCTGCCGCTTCGACAAACATCGGGTCGCTTGTTTTCATAAACACGCCGTAAACACATTCGCCGTTATTTATTTTGTTTCTGAAATTGTAAAGAGTATCCTTCATCTTAATCCTCTTTTCTGAAAAGATGATTGTAAATAGCGTCGGCTATCTCAAAATCTTCCTTCTCGTCAATGTCAACAGCTTCAATTTCACTTACCTCAACAATGCAGGGCGACTGACCTATTCTCCTTCCGAGGTCGTTTATAACCGAGCTGTCATAGATGTAAAAGCCGCT
This sequence comes from Oscillospiraceae bacterium, assembly GCA_902791235.1. GTDB lineage: Bacteria > Bacillota > Clostridia > Oscillospirales > Acutalibacteraceae > Eubacterium_R. The sequence continues at coordinate 20,965 of CADAUV010000012.1, read as the reverse complement.
TGTTTCCTCGTAAAGAGGGGGGAGGTCCTGAGTCCTCGGTATCTCTTCGAGGGAGTAGTTAAACGGTTTGCCGTCCTTCCATAAGAAGTCCTGAAGCTTCTTTGCCGCAAAGGCTGAATCGTTCATACCGCTTCTCACGGCATCAAGCCCCTTTTCAATGCTCTCTCTGGAGATAAAGGGCGCCGTCGTGTGCGTCATAACATAGATATCCGCAGGCACATCCTTCGCAAACGCCTTAAGCACCTCGTTCATTTTAGTGCTGTCGGTGTCGAGGCTTTCGCTTCTTTTAAGATAGGTTACGCCCTCGGGCAGATAGTCCTTGATTCTTTCATTGGAGCAGTAAACATACACCTCGTCGATATTATCAATCTTTGTCAGCGTTTCAAGGATATAACTGCAAAGCGGTTTGCCGTTGGTAAACGGTTTTATATTTTTCTGAGGAAGCCTTGAGTTATTGAGCTTCATCGGTACTATTGCAACTGTTTTCACTTTTCTAAAACCTCCTCAAGCGTTTTTCTTTCAAATACTTCCAGCACGCCGCCGCGTGTGGCGTTATAAATTCTAATTCCGTTTTTGTCGGCATATTCCTTCGCTTTTTTATAGCCGACAATCAGCTTCGGCGTATATGTAGGTCTTCCCCTGTCCTCAACGCCAGAGTCAACAAAATGCTCCTTCTCGCCGAGATAGGTGCAGTCCGCGCCGAGAAGATAAATCTCCTTAAAGCCCATATATACCGCAAGCTCAATACAGGAATACGCTATTGAGTAGCCGTCGTAAACTATGTCATAAGCGTTATCGCTGAACTTTGCGTAGTATTTCCCAATCTTCATATCATATGAATGATACATAGTGTCTGTCGGAAATTCAATCCATTGCGGCTCTCTTTTGTATTTGCGCTTAACATTGTCGCTGATGAATACGGGAACCTCCGGATGCTTCCTCAATATATCCTGCATCTTATTGAAAACATGATGGTCCTGTATTGCATAGTAAGTCGGGCGCCAGTCGGTTTCATCGTAAATCTTACAGATGGAGTTCATTGAGATGGTGTACTCGCCCTTAAGGCTCTCGAGGTCCTCCATTGTAAGTGAGGGACCCGTTGCAATTATGAAGCAGCGCTCGCCCTTGTGTATATCCTTGAAGCCGAGCAGCTTTTTATATTTATTGCCGCCTATACCCTTTGCGCGAAGCGCTCTTTTAGCGTTAACATTCGCGCCGATAAAGGTAAACTGAACCCGTCTGTAAAAAAGGTAAAGGGAGTTGAAAGCCCTGTTTCTGTCGGCAAAATCGCGGAGTTTAATATGCAGTTTTTTACCGATATCCTTAATCATTTTTTATATTCCCGTAAACTGTTTCAAATTTGTTTTCCCAGCTTAAGCTGTTATTAACATAGTTATATCCGTTTTCTCCGAGCGATGCGCGAAGCGCACTGTCGCAAATAAGCCTTTCAAGAGATGAAGAAAACTCATTTATTATTTCCTGCTTGCTCTGCTCGGTGTTTATGAAAAGCCCGCAGTCCTTTTCTTTAAGGTCAGAGCATATGCTCATATCAAGCGCCACGACAGGAAGCCCGTGTGCCATTGCCTCAATAAGAACATTGCCGCTCGTTTCACGAAGCGACGGCATAACGAAAATACTGCCGTTTTGGTAAGCGTCGCTTATTTTTGTGTGCTTTACAGCGCCGTGAAGATTTATCTTTTTTTCAAGCGAGTGCGCTTTTATGTAGCTTTCCATTTCACTTCTCAGCGGACCGTCGCCGAAAATCTCAAGCGTGAAATCAAGCGCTTTATCCATATTGTCAACAGCGTCAAGAAGCAGCATTAACCCTTTCTTATTGATAAGCCTTCCGACAAAAATTATCCTTTGTGTTTTGTTGTCGTTTCGGCGGATATCAAGCGCTTTGAACTCGTCGGCAAGCGCAAGCTCAAACAGCCTGTCGCACTTTCTTCCGAGTGCCTTGGATATAATGCCTGCGGTTTCCTTGTTTATGGCATAAACCCTGTCAAAGCCTCTTATATGCCTCTTGTAACTCGGCGAATACGCTCTTGATATACTGATAAGCTCCCTTATCCTTTCAAAGAGCTTTGATTTTTCATAGCCTTTAAGCGCTTTCGGCGTGCTTTGCCCTCCTCCGACGGGGCCGAAGATTTTATATGCGTTTTTTATTTTATACATCTGACCCGTTATTCTGAAATCACCCATTGTAACATGGTGAATAATATCAAAACGGATACCCGATTTTTTTGCCCAGCGGTATGCGAGGTGCTGCCACAGTATATAGTACATATGGTGAAAGGCGGAGTTATGCTCCCTGTACCAGTTAAGCCAGTAGGGAGGGTCGATAATTACAAGCTCGATATTTTTCAGAGCATAATCCTCAATGCCCTTTCTCGTATCCTCTTCATTACAGGTCTTTGTGAGAAGATATATTTTATCATCAGGAAAATGTTTTGAAAGCATAACAGCCCAGTTCCAGCCGATTCCGTCCTCGGAACCGTGATAAGGATTAACGCTGTATGATGATAGTAAAATGTTCATTTAGCCTAAATACTTCCTCTTGATATCTTTAAAAGCTTTAGCACGGTTGAGCGTTGACAGGGTATCCCTGTAAGTTTCGCAGGCAGATATAAAGCCGCTGCCTTTCGCAATATCGTAAAGCTCGTCTGCGCCCCAGTCGTCGCTGACAATTCCGAGGCGGTTTTCTTTGATATAGCTTGCGTTGTACGGTACCGATGTCGTTACAACGGGCGTGCATACGGCGATTGACTCAACAATTGAAACCATATTGTTGTCCTTGCGTGTGTAAACGAGCATTGCCTTCGCTTTTTTAAGCCTTTCGGTAAGCTTATCGTGAGTCAGCCTGCCCGTGAAAATAACGCTCTCTGAAATGCCGAGAGCCTCGCACTGCGCTTTAAGCTCAGCCTCAAGCTCGCCCTCGCCCATAATATAAAGCTTCGCCGCGGCGTCATATTTTTTCAGATAATCCGAAAAGGCGTCAAGGATTTTGTCAATCTGTTTTCGCGGTATGAGCTGTGAGCTTACCGCAAAATAGTTTTCCTTTTCGGTGCAGGGCGTGAATTTGTCAAGATTAACGCCGTGGTCTATTATCTCCTCACTGACATTTCTGCAGTATTTTGAAATGAAATTTTTTGCCTCAAGGCTTCGCGGCACAATAAGCGCCTTTCTGAAAAAGAGCCTTGCGATAACGCCGTACCAGAGCCTTGACGGGATTTTTTTCAGTATCGCGTTGTGCTTTGCAAGCTCGTGCCACACAATGAGCCTTTCGGGCACGCGCCTTGCAAGCATAAGGGAATTGAGTGAGAAAACCTCGCTTGTAATAATCAGGTCAAAATCCCTGCTTTTAACAAGCTTTTTTATATCGGGGCAGAAGGGGATTACATTCGGAAAAAGAATTTTTTTGAATTTTGTATCAAGCCATATTATCTCAAAGGGATAATCCCCGTCGTCCACGGGCTTGTAGTCCTTTGCGCCGACAAGCGTTACCTCGTCGCCGTTTTTCATAAATGCAAGGCACAAATCATAAATCATCGTGTCCATAATACTATTAACTTTTTTTACCTCGTGCGTTTCCGAGGTGTAGAGTATCGGATTTACAATTAATACCTTCATCTTATCTCCGTTATTTGTTCATCTGTGCCGTGATGTCCGCGTCGACAATTTCCTCACCGCTCCTGCCTTCAAGCTCCTTGCGCGAGCTCTCGGAAAGGCCGTCGTTTATCACAGCGTTTAAATCGCAGGTTGAAAGAGCGTCAAGCTCCTCCTTGCTGACTCTGCCGTCCCTGTAATCGCGGCAGATTTCATTTTCAAACATAGAGTATTTTTTATCTTTGAAATATCTTAAAAACTTATGCTTTACAACCCATGCCGCAGGCACCCAAATATATTTTTTCATAGCGGGGGATACCGAGCCAATCATCCAGCACTGCCTGTCGCAGTGGCGCACCTTTTCTCTTACCCTGTCAGCCTGCTCGCTGTTCCAGAGCGTATCCCAGTCGTCTTTAACAAGGTTGCCCATAACCTCTTTTTCCTTCGTACCGTTACAGGGCATAACATCTCCGTAAGGGTCAATGAAGAAGGTGTCAAATGCCATATCGCAGGGCAGAAGCCTTTTTTGTCCGTAGATGTAATTTATAAGACCGTGATTAAAGTAGGCGCGAAACCATTTCTTAGGCGAGTTGGATTTCAGAAGCTCGTTTATAAGCTTTTCGAAGTTCTCAGCCACCATCGGTCTGTCCTTGATGATGTTTTTCGCCTCAACGAAGTAGAAGGAGTTGTGGAGCGAAGCCGTTGCGAATTCCATATTCATCTCGTCGCTCAATTTATAAAGAGGCACAAGGTCATCTGCATTTGCGTCCTGCACCGTCATACCGAAGCCGACATCGGGGTGCTTCATTTCAACAAGCTTTTTCAGAGTTTCATAGCCCCTGTTGAAGCCGTCGTCAAGACCGCGGATTTTGTTATTTGTCTCCTCAAGTCCCTCGATTGAAATTCTTATTCCTACATTCGGGAATTCCTTGCAAAGCTCAATTATCCTGTCGGTAAAAAAGCCGTTTGTGGATATAACTATCCTGTCGCTTTTTTTATAAAGCTCCCTTACTATATCCCTTAAGTCCTCGCGGATGAACGGTTCGCCGCCCGTGATGTTCGTAAAGTACATCGGCGGCAGCTTCTTTATTGTTTCAACCGTTATTTCCTCCTCGGGTCTGGAGGGCTTTTTGTACCTGTTGCACATATTGCACCTTGCGTTACAGCGGTAGGTTACAATTACCGTGCCGTTTAATTTCTTTGCCATTTTTACCTGTCCTTAAACAAAATTATAAGCCGTATTTTGCGGAAAGCCGTCAGTATTCTTAAAACTAAATTTCCTCGAGGATTTCAAAATATTTCTCCGTGTATTTTTCAACGGAAATGAATTCTTTTTTAAGACACTGTGCGCTCATTTGCAAAAGCCTTTCGCTGTTTTCAAAAAGATTTTTTATGCTCTCTGCGAGCTTTTCACTGTCGCAGGGCGGAACAAGAACGCCTGTAATGCCGTCGTCTATAAGCTCGGGTATACCTCCGATTTCTGACGCTGTAACGGGCGTTGCGAGAGATATACTCTCCATAACCGAGTAGGGGCAGTTTTCATACCATTCGCTCGGATATACGCTGAGGCTCGCCTCGGCAATAAGCCTGTGAAGCTCCTCTCCTGTCCTGAAACCGACATATTCGGCGTTTGGAAGCGCTCCGATTTCTTCTTCAAGCTCTCCCGTACCTGCGAAAACAAAATGTATTTCGGGCAGTGCCTTCGCGCTTTCAATAAGCGTTTTCACGCCCTTCTCCTGCGAAAGCCTGCCGAAGTAAAGCACATAAGGCTTTTTTTCAATACCCTCGGGAAGCTTCGGCTTTTTCGTGAAATTGTGAAGCGTTATACATTTGCCTTTGAAAACATCTCTGCGGCTGAGCATATCGTTCATAAAGCGGCTGCAGCAGATAATCCTGTCAAGCTGACTGTATATATTCCTGCTGTTCCAGTATATTGCCTCGGCGCTGCCGAATACTGACTTGAGCGCTGAGCCGTGAATACACCTGCCTTTTGTACAGCTTAAAAAACCGCTGTCGAGGCAGTTTTCGCAAATCTCACCCGTGTTCGGATTTTTAAGCATATGATTAGGGCACACAAGCTGATAGTCGTGCGCAGTGTATATTATCCTGACTCTCCCTCCGTTTTCCTTTTCCCATTTTCTTATTTCAAGGATAATCGAGGGAGTTAGCTGATAGTTAAAGTTATTGAGATGGACAACATCGGGTCTGAAGCTTTCAAGCACCGCCCTTATTTTTACTCTCGCCTCTTTGGAGTAAACGGTTTTAAAGGACATTTTGATTTTGTCAACTGCCGATGCAGTGTGAAAATCCATATCGGAGGTGTAGCTTTCGGCGCTGTTGCCGACGCAGTTACCCTCATGCTCCATACCGAAGTATTCAACCTCGTGACCGAGCGAGCAGAGGTGCGCGCCAAGCTCCGTCATATATGTCTCCGACCCGCCGTTCGGGTAGAGGAATTTGTTGACCATTAAAATTTTCATTATTTTTCACCGTGATAAAGTGCAAGAGTTTTTTCTGCGATATCGTCCCAGTTGTATTTTCCGGTAATATAATCAGCCGCCGCGTCCTTGTAGCTTCTTACGAGCGCGCTGTCATTAAGCAGCAGCGTGAGCTTTTTCTCAAGCGAGGATAAATCTCCCTTTCTGAAATATACCGCCCTGTCTTTGCAGACCTCGGTACATTCCGCTATATCCGAGGTAAGACAGCAGTTTGAGTAGCTCATAGCTTCCAAAAGACTCAGGGGCATACCCTCAATATCGCTCGGAAGGCAGTAGATATATGCGTTTGAATAAAGAGCCGAAAGCGTTTCGCCCTCAACAAAGCCCGTGAAAACTATTCTTCCGTCGTTTTTTGCAAGCTCGTGAAGCTCGGTTTCATACTCATCCGTATGGCTTGCACCGCCGGCTATAACAAGCTTTTTATCGGTATCGGTATTCATATACGCTTTTATCAGAAGCTCGCATCTTTTTTCGGGTACAAGCCTGCCGAGATAAAGGATATATGAATCCCTGCTTATTTCGTACTTATTACGGAGTATCTCATCGCCGACATATTCGCCTCTGTCCGCTCCGTTCGGTATAAATACGGTTTTCCTTGCGTATTTTTCAAGGAAGTATTCCTGCACATTCTTTGAAAGCACGATGATTTCATCGGCGTGCTTAACAGCCGTTCTTTCGCCGAAGAGGAGGAACTTTGTTGCAAAGCCGCCCCACTTCGCCCTCTGCCAGTCAAGCCCGTGGATTGTTACGATAACTCTCTTTCCGAAAAGCTTGGGCAGAAAACACATTGAGGCAGGGCCCTCCGCGTGGTAATGCACAACCTCACAGTCAGAAAAGCACACCTTTAAAGAAGCGAGGGCGCTGTAAACAATTGCGTTTAGCGCGCTGCCTTTAAAGGTGAAAACATTTTTGAGCTTTACGCCTTTGTATTCCTTTCTGCTGCTGCCTGCATTAAACTGTGCGCCCGAAACATGATGACCTCTGCGGTTGTACACGGTTACATCGTGTCCTGCTTTTGCAAAGGCGGTTGCGAGCTTTTCAACAACAATCTCTATTCCGCCCTCCCGTGAGGGTATTCTCTTGTGTCCGAGCATTGCGATTTTCATTTATTTTGCACCCTTGTGTGTAAGTACTACAAAAACTGTTTTGAACAGTATTTTTATATCAAGCCATATTGACCAAGTGTCGATGTATTCGCAGTCGAGCCTTACGACCTCTTCAAAGTCCTGTATGTCCGACCTGCCTGAAACCTGCCACATTCCCGTTATACCGGGCTTGAGCGACAGCCTTCTCTTATGATGACTTTCGTATTTTTCAAATTCGTCAACCGTCGGAGGTCTTGTGCCGACAAGGCTCATATCGCCCTTGAGCACATTCCAGAACTGCGGAAATTCATCAATGCTGTACTTCCTGATGAAGCGTCCGACCTTTGTGATTCTCGGGTCCTCCTCGAGCTTGAACATATATCCGTCAATCTCATTTTTCGCCATAAGCTCCTTCTTGCGCTCCTCGGCGTCAACATACATTGAACGGATTTTGTAAATATTAAATGTTCTGCCGTTTTTGCCGATTCTTTTCTGCTTGAAAATAATCGGACCCGGCGATTCCTTTTTAAGCGGTATTGCCACAATCATAACGAGTATGAGTGCGATAAGCGAACCGACTATTCCGCCGATAATATCAAATAAGCGCTTGATTGAAAGAAGCGCCTCGTTGTGAACGACGGGGGAGAATACCGCAAGCGGATACCCGTTTCTTACCTGACAGTCAAGATTGTCGAATTTACTCTGGCTTACCGTTTCTTTAAGCGACGGAATACTTACATAGGCAACTATTCCCATTTCCTCAAGCTCTTCCACAAGCTTGTTTAATTCGCTGCCCCTGTAATCCTCGGGTACATTGATATAAACCTCGTCGAGAGTTGAACGCATAAGCCAGCCGATAAGATTTTCCCTGTTAGCCGTAACGGGAATACCGTTTATCTCGTCAACCTCCTCAAGAGTTTCCGTGAGAAGCGCAGAGCCGACATTATTGCTTTTTGCTGTTTTGTATTTTCCGCCGTCGTACACAGCGTCGATAAGTGCAATTCCCGTATATTTTCTTGACCAGTCCGTCTTGACCGCCTCAACAAAATCGTCGGCAAGCTGAGTTGTTGTAATAATGCCTGCAAGCGTTGCAAATCTTGAGTTTGAAATTGCGCGAAGCATAAGCTTTTTTGCAATATATCTTCCGATAAGCGATAAAACAATATAGCTTACGGAGCTTGACAGGAAAAGATAACGCGATTCTATAATCTGGTTTTTTGTAAAGATTAAAAGCACCGCGAAAAGCGCGTAGGTGAGAAGACAGTTTCTTATAGTCGCGAATGTTTCCATAAGCCTGTCCCTCTTGCGAAGGTTAAGCGGCTGTGAAAAGGTAAAGAATATCAGTATGTAGGAAGCAGTTATGATGAGCATATACTGCCTCCACGCCGATGTGTCATATTCAAGAATTTTGTCGATAACGCTGTTGTTTAAAAACAGAAGCGACAGAGTGTTCGCAAGAAAAAGCGCAACTGCCCCGACAAAAAATTCTATTAATTTTCTTGTTCTGTTAGCCTGACTGTTCAAGTCAAAGCACCTCGGTTCCCGTTATTTCCTGTATTTTTTGTAGTCGTTGTTATCATAATTGTAGTTGTAATTATAATAACTGTATTTTTTGTAGCCCTTCTTGTAGTAGGAGGAGTACCTTTCGCCCGTCGCGTTTACATCGTTAAGCACGAAGCCGAGAATGTTTGCGTTGATGTTTTCAAGCGTTGAAACGGTCGTTCTTACATCCTGAATATCGGTGGTGTCGTACTTTACGATGATGATGTAGCCCGTGGCTCTCTGCGCAAATGCGGCGGAGTCGGTTACAAGGTTAATCGGCGGCGTGTCGATAAACACGCAGTCGTAATGAGCCTTTACAAAGTCGAGAAGTTTGTCCATCCTTGCGGATGAGAGAAGCTCAGCAGGGTTCGGAGGATTCTTGCCTGCAGTGAGCACGGAAAGGTTTTCAATATCCGTTCTTGTAACGGTAATGCTGTCGGTAAGTCCTGCGAGGATTTCCGAAAGTCCGTTTTTAACGGGGATGGAGAACATACGGTGTATCGTCGGGTTTCTCATATCCGCGTCAATGAGAAGCGTGCGCTTGCCCATCTGGGCAAAGCTGATTGCCATATTGATTGAATTAAGCGATTTACCGTTGTTTGCATTCGGGCTGGAAACAACGAAAATCGGGCATTTCTCACCCTGCTGTGTGAAAAGAAGATTTGTTCTGATGAGGTTGTACGCCTCTTTAACAACGAAGGAGGAATCTGTTGAAAGTATTTTTTTCTGGTCGCTTCTTGAAAAGCTCTGCGTTTTCTGAGCAAGCGTCTGTCTTTTAAATAATGTTAACGGCATTTTACTTTACCTCCTTCTGTGATTTTTCGTTATTGTCCGCCGCCGGCATAAGCTTAGGTATCGTGCCGAGAAGCGGTATATCAAATTCCCTTGTAAGGTCGGTTTCCTCTTTGATTCTCGTGTCGAACATCTCTCTGATAAAGAAGAAGATAAATGAAAGAGCGAAGCCCGCCGCAGCGCCTATGAAGATGTTTCTTCTGAGGTTTGGCGATGAGGGGGAGGAGGGGAGCTTTGCGTAGTCGATAATTTCAACGCCGCCTACCTTAAGCACTCTGACAATCTCATCGGGACACGCGTCGGCGATTGTGTTTGCAATCTCCATCGCCATCTCGGGGTCGGGATTTGTTATGCTTATCGAAAAGGCAACCGTGTTTTCAATCGGGGCGCAGCTAAGCATTTTCTTTATCTGAGAAGCGGAGCATTTGTTTTCAAGCTCGTCCGATACTTTCTCAAGGAAGGTATTGCTCTTGATAACAACAATGTAGGTGTTTATAAGCTGCTGTGAAGCGTCAAGCTCGCCCTTTGTTACGCTGCTGTCCGTTCCGAGCCTGTTGTCAGCGCTGCTGTATACATGAAGCTGTACGGTTGCGGTGTACATCGGCGTGATGAAAAAGTTTGTGTATGCTCCTGCGAGTATCGCGCCGATAACCGTAATCAGAACGATATATACAAGCTTTCTTTTGAGCATTGTAAATATTCTTCTTAAATCAATATTTATCTCTCTGTTTTCTTCCATAATTTCCTCCGTAAAATAATTAATTTTAATTATAGATACATAGATATATAATAACAGTATAATTCTTTAAAGTCAATGTTAATATATAGAAATTCAGTAAATAAAAACGCCTGTTTGTAAAAAAATACAAACAGGCGCTTGATAATAGTCGTTTATTCGTTAATCAGGCGATTGTACAGTCGATTGCTATGCTGCTTTCTGCAACAGCGTGCATATGCTTTTTGACAACCGAGCAGTGGTATTCATCGTTCTGATAATCCTCAAGCGCTTTTTCGTCGTCGAGAAGCACCTGAAGAATAATGTCGTACGAACGCGGCGAATGAAGGAAGTCGATACCTACCTCAATGCCTCTTAAAAGCGGAACATTACCGTCCATCGAAAGAAGTATATCCTTAGCCTTCTTACATTCCGCTTCGCTGTTATCTTTAAGCTTAAAACATACGGTGTGCTTAATCATAATAATCCCTCCTTTTGTAACTGAAATAAGGGCTGCACTCAGCGCAGCCCTTAAAGATTATTTTGCAATATCGCTTGCACGGGATTCGCGGATAATGTTTACCTTAATCTGACCGGGATATTCCATTTCTTCCTCAATCTTCTTGGCAATCTCGCGTGCGATATAAGGCATTCTGCTGTCATCAATGATGTTAGGCTTAACCATAACTCTTACCTCACGGCCCGCCTGAATTGCATATGCCCTTTCAACTCCTTCAAAGCTTGTAGAAATCTCCTCAAGCTGCTGAAGTCTTTTGATGTAGTTTTCAATATTTTCTCTTCTTGCGCCGGGTCTTGAAGCGGAAACCGCGTCGGCAGCCTGAACAAGACAGGCAACAACGGTCTTACATTCAATCTCGCCGTGGTGAGCCGCGATAGCGTGAATTACGCCCTCGCTCTCCTTGTACTTCCTTGCATACTCAACGCCGAGCGCGATATGCGAGCCCTCAAGCTCATGGTCAAGAGCCTTACCGATATCGTGGAGAAGTCCTGCGCGTCTTGCCTGCTTTTCGTCAGCGCCAAGCTCAGCCGCCATAAGTCCTGCAATATAGGATACCTCAAGGCTGTGCTTGAGAACGCTCTGGCCGTATGAAGTACGGTATTTGAGCTTACCGAGAAGCTTGACAAGCTCGGGATGAATCTGTCCGCAGTTAGCGGAAAGCACTGCTTTCTCGCCCTCCTGCTTGATGATTGCATTAACCTCTTTTGTGCTTTTTTCAAAGAACTCCTCAATCTTGGTAGGATGGATTCTTCCGTCCTGAACAAGACGCTCAAGAGTAAGTCTTGCAATTTCTCTTCTTACAGGGTCAAAGGAGCTGATTGTGATAGCCTCGGGGGTATCGTCGATAATAAGCTCAACGCCTGTAATCTGTTCGATAGAGCGGATATTCCTACCCTCTCTGCCTATGATTCTTCCCTTCATTTCATCGTTGGGAAGCGGTACAACCGAAACGGTCGTTTCTGCTGTGTGGTCAGCCGCACAGCGCTGGATAGCAGTGCCGATAATCTCCCTTGCAAGCACATCGCTCTGGTCTCTTATCATCTGCTCGTACTCAAGGATTCGCTTGCTCTTTTCGGTGTCAAGCTCCTCACTCAGGCTTGCAAGAAGCTGTTCCTTAGCCTCTTCCTTAGTGAGTCCCGATATACGCTCCAGCATGTCAAACTGGCTTTTCTTGATGCCGTCGATTTCGAGTAGTTTTTCGTCGAGCTTTTTCTGCTTTTCAGCTAAAGCGTCAGACTTATGTTCAATGGTTTCGGCACGCTTATCAAGATGTTCTTCTCTCTGATTTAAGCGTGATTCAAGCTTCTGGACTTCGCTTCTTCTTTCGCGGATATCCTTTTCAGCGGCGCGGATTTCCTTGTCCGCGTCAGCACGAAGCTTATGGATTTCATCCTTAGCCTCAAGCACTCTTGCCTTTTTTGCAGACTCAGCTTCGCTAAGGGCGTTATTGATTATTCTTGTAGCTTCCTGTGTGGCAGAGCCTATCTCCTTTTCGCTTGTTTTGCGACGATAAGCATTACCTGCAACAAAGCCTATTAATCCGAAAATTACGGCGCAAACAACGCCGATAATAACATATACCAACATACTCTCAACAGCACCTCCTTCTTCTTTAAATTCTCAAATCTACCATCAGAAAAGGTACAGTTTAAATGCGTATTCGTGCACAATATGTTGAAAAAACATATCCCCAACATAATGCTCTTAAATAATATACACCTATATGTTGTATATGTCAAGAAATTTGACGGCAAATATTATGTTAATTTATTGTAAATGGTGAAAAATTTATATATTAATAACCGTTATAAAGTGTTGACAATAAGTGCCCGCGGTGTTAAAATATTTCAAAAGAATTCAAAGGCAATGACAAGAGATACGATTTTCCCTCATCTGCGCAAAGAGATTGTACGGTCGGTGCGAGTACAAGGCAGACGGAAAAATTACCGCTCTTCAGCTTCGCGCAGGAAATGGCGCGGCGTGTGTCAGCGTTAATGACTTTGAGTGGCACAGCTTTGTGCAATTCAGGTGGAACCGTGTATTTTTGCACCCTGATATTTTCAGGGTGCTTTATTTTTTGTAATTTATTTTGGAGGAATTTATATGAAAATCACACTTAAGGACGGCTCGGTAAAGGAGTTTGAGTCCGCGATGACGGCTGCCGATATCACTAAGGAGATATCAATGGGACTTTACCGTAATGCCTGCTGCTGCAGGATTGACGGCGAGGTTAAGGATTTGAGAACTCTCGTTGACGGCGACTGCAGCTTCGAGGTGCTCACCTTTGATGACGAGGACGGTAAGAGAACCTTTAACCATACAGCTTCTCATGTTATGGCACAGGCTGTAAAAAGGCTTTATCCTGACGCCAAGCTCACAATCGGTCCTGCAATTGAGGACGGCTTCTATTATGACTTTGATGTTGAAAAGTCATTTTCACCCGAGGACCTTGAAAAGATTGAGGGTGAGATGAAGAAGATTGTTAAGGAAAATTACGAAATCACCCGCTTTGAGCTTCCTGCCGATGAGGCAATTGCTCTTATGGAAAGCAAGGGCGAGCCTTATAAAATCGAGCTTATTAAGGAGCATGCCGATAAGGGCGAGAACATCAGCTTTTATGAGCAGGGCGAGTTTACGGAGCTTTGCGCAGGACCTCATCTTATGTCGATGAAGGTCATTAAGGCTTTTAAACTCATTCAGTGCACGGGCGCTTACTGGAGGGGCGATTCTAAAAATAAGATGCTCTGCCGTGTTTACGGTATTGCATATCCCAAGAAGGATATGCTCGACGAGTATCTCGAAAAGCTTGAGGAGGCAAAGAAGCGCGACCACAGGAAAATCGGCAGAGAGCTTGAGCTGTTTATGACCGATGAGCTTGTGGGTAAAGGAATGCCGATGTTTCTTCCCAAGGGCTATACTCTCTGGAGAATTCTTGAAAATTATATAAGGGACAAGGAAATTGCTTCGGGTTATCAGCATGTGCTTACGCCCTGCGTCGGCACAGTCGGTCTTTATAAGACCTCGGGCCACTGGGACCATTATAAAGACAATATGTTCCCTGCAATGGAGGTTGAGGAGGAAACATATGTATTAAGACCTATGAACTGCCCTCACCATATGAGAATATATGCAAATCAGCCTCATTCATACAGAAATCTTCCTATCCGCATAGGCGAGATTGCACACGACTTCCGCTTTGAGGCTTCGGGTACTCTCAAGGGAATTGAGAGGGGAAGGCATTTTTGTCAGAACGACGCGCACCTCTTTGTTACTCCCGAACAGATTAAGGAGGAATTCGCAAAGGTTGTCGACCTTATTTTTGAAACATATAAGGATTTCGGAATCACCGATTACAGACTCGTGCTTTCGCTCAGAGACCCTGAGGACAAGGAAAAGTATCATGACGACGACGAGATGTGGAATACAGCCGAGGACGCACTGCGTGATGTTCTTGATTCGATAGGACTTGATTATACAGAGGAAATCGGCGAGGCTGCCTTCTACGGACCTAAGCTTGATGTTAATGTTAAGCCCGCTGTCGGCGCAGAGTATACTCTTTCAACCTGCCAGCTTGACTTCTGCCTTCCTGCAAAGTTCAATCTGACTTATATTGATAAGGATAACACGCCGCGCACACCTGTTGTGCTTCACCGTGCAATCCTCGGCTCGCTTGACAGATTTATGGCTTATCTTATCGAGGAAACAATGGGTGCGTTCCCGACATGGCTTGCGCCCGTACAGGTTAAGCTTCTTCCCATCGCCGACCGTCATCTTGATTATCTTTATGAGGTTATGGCAAAACTTGAGGAGAAGGGCGTTCGCTGTGAGATTGACGACAGAAGCGAGAAAATAGGCTTCAAGATTCGTGCGGCACAGCTTGAAAAGGTACCGTATATGCTCCTTGCAGGCGATAAGGATATCGAGGCAGGTACTGTTTCAGTCCGTTCAAGAAAGGGCGGCGATGAGGGCGCAACAACCGCCGACGAGTTCATCGCAAGAATTCTTGAGGAGATTGAAAACAAAACAAAATAATGCGACTGTATATAAATAGCGGAGAGCATTTGCTCTCCGCTATTTTCTGTATTTTTCCGCCTGCAGATTAAACATATACGCATATGTTCCGTTCTTTTCCATAAGCTCTGCGTGGCTTCCGCATTCTGTGATTCTTCCGTTTTCCATAACATAAATTCTGTCGGCGTTAATTGTTGTCGACAGCCTGTGTGAAATGAAAATTACCGTTTTATCCTTAGCTGCTTCAAGCATTGCCTGATTGAGATTATACTCTGCAACGGGATCAAGATTAGCTGAAGGCTCGTCGAGAATTACATACGGGCATTTTTTATAAAACGCCCTTGCTATTGCCACCTTCTGCGCCTCGCCGCCCGAGGTCATTATGCCCTCGTCGGAAAATTCCCTGAGCATTTCAGTATCAATACCCTTGGGTAGTTTTTTGCTGAAACCGCTGTGGCTGAGTGCTTCAAGCACCCTTTCTTCGTCGGGGTTTATATCAAGCGCAACATTTTCGCCGACTGAACAGGAAAAGAGCTGGAAGTCCTGAAATACTGCAGAAAATCTGTTTCTGTGCGACTTCACGGTTTCCTCCTTAATGCTTTTTCCGCCTATCAGAATATCTCCCTGCGTCGGGTCATAAAGTCTTAAAAGAAGGTTTGTCAGCGTGGTTTTTCCCGCACCGTTGTAGCCGACAAGCGCAATTTTTTCATAGGGCTTTATCGTGAGATTTATGTCGCTTAGTACGGCGTGGTCGCTTCCGGCATATGTGAAGGAGAGGTTTTTAATCTCTATTTCCTCGGGCTTTGCACATTCAGCCTCGTGTTCTCCGTCGGTTATTGCGTGCTCGCATTTGAGAAATTCACGGTATTTTTCAATCATCCGTCCTTGCTCCTCAAAGACGGCAAGCGCCCATACGGTCAGGAAATTAACCGAGGTCGCAACGGCATATGCACCGTTGAAGGTTGCGACGAAATCGCCTGCGGAGAGCGACTTTTTCACAAGCACGCAGTAGCCGAGGTACATCGGCAGTACGAACATAAATCCGAGTAGCTGTACGCCGAATTCCTGAATAAAATAGTTAACCGAAATCCTGCTCCAGTACTTACGCTGATTTTCAACAACATCGTCCGCGGCGTCGTTGTACCGCGACATAAGTATCGGCGAAATACCGTTCATCCTTACCTCCTTGGCGTAATCCTGAAGGTAGAATATGCGCTGAAAATAATCAGAGCGCCTGTGGTACTTCGTGTTCTCCCTGCGCCTTTCCATCTGTAGCCTTCCTATCTTCTTGCTCAGCGGCGTAAACACACCTACGAAAACAAGTATTATCAGCAGGCAGACAGGGTCAATGGCGAACAGGATTGATGAAATTGTTATAAGCGAAACAAGGTCGCCTATGTACCTGCTTACAAGCCCGAGCATATTCTGTATGCTGTCTGACGAGGATTCAATCGTCAGTATGAAATTGTTGTAAAACTCGGGGTTGTCGTAGGATTCGAGGTCAAGCGAAATCGTCTTTTCGTAAAGCTTTCTGTTAAGTCCGCGGTAAACATTCTCACGCTCGGCATTCCAGAAAAACTCCCTGAAAAGCCATGCGATTGTGCGGCTGACAATGAGCAGCGCTGCAATTCCTGCTACAACATAGTAGATTCTTCTGAGGTTTTCCCCTGATTCAACTATATCAAGTATAAGCTTTATTCCGAGTACGCTGACAAGCTTTGTCGGCAGCGTCAGGAAAACGCCCCATATACATTCGCCGATAACGAGAAGGGGGGACACGGAGTAAAGCAGCTTCATAAAATAAAGCATATTTGAGAGCATTGAATGCTCAGTCTTTTCCGCATTTTTACGCATCACCGCTCGCCTCCTCTCTGTAGCTTGAGGACTGGAGCTCGAACATTCTGCAGTAGCCCCTGCCGTCAGCCATAAGCTTTTTATGAGTTCCGCTTTCGCTGACGCGTCCGTTTTCAAGCACATAGATGTTATCTGAAAGCACGGCGCTTGAAAGCCTGTGCGAGATATAGATAACTGTCCTGTCCGCTGTTGCCCGTATTAAGTTTTCATACATATTGTATTCGGCAATCGGGTCAAGAGCGGACGAAGGCTCGTCAAGCACTGCGATGTCAAATTCTCTTGCGAAAAGCCTTGCGGTAGAAACCTTCTGATTTTCGCCGCCCGAAAGTCCTGCGCCGTTTTCGTCAAATTCCCTTGTAAGCACGGTGTCGCCGCCGTTTTCAAGGCGTTGTATTTTGTCCCACGCGCCGCTTTGTATCAGCGCCTGTTTTGCGAAATCCTTGTCCTCATCGGTACATTCGCGGCAGATTACATTTTCAAAAACCGATATGGCGAAATTTCTGTAATCCTGAAAGACCGCGGCGAATTTATCCCTGTATTCGTCGAGCCTGTATTCCCTTATGTCAACGCCGTTATAGAGTATCACGCCGTCGCTCGGGTCGTAAAATCTCAGCAGGAGCTTTACAAGCGTTGATTTGCCTGCGCCGTTTATTCCCACAAGCGCCACGCTCTGCCCCTTAGTGATTTTGAGGTTTATGTTTTCAAGCGAGTATTTCTCGGCTGACGGATATTTAAACGATACATTCTTAAACTCCAGACTCTCAAATTCAGGCACGCTCTTTTCGCCCGAAACGACCTTTGGCTCGTAGTCGAAAAAGTCGCGCATATTCTGAAAATAGCGCGCCATCTGGTTTAAATCCTCAAAGCTGTCCGCGATGTCGAGCGTCGCCATTCTCACTGAATTAATCGACGACAGCACCACTGAAAAGCCCGAAACGCTCATCTCATCCGTGTTTATGAACTTGTATCCGGCGTAGCCGTATGTGCCGAGAATGGGGATAAACTCGCTGAAAGCCGAGCTTACCATACTGTACAAAAACAGTCTGAATCCGTAGTCGCGCAGAATTTTTATATTAGCCCTTATCGCGCCGTCAAAGCGCTCCATAAGCACCGCAAAAATGTTCGAGGTGCGCATATCCTTTGAAAAATCCTTGAGGAAAACCGTGCGCTGTATGTAAGCCTTAATCCTGTCGTTCTTTGTTTTTTCAAGGTCGCGCTTGTAAACGAGCCTGCTCTTGAAAAACTCAATCAGAAAGACAAATATTACAGGCAGTAGAAAAACAAGATAAACAGGGTCAACCATCGTAACCGTTGTAATAACGCATATAAAGGAGATGCCCGAGGCGATAATCGCCATTATATCGTATGTCAGCGTGTCGTAATAGCTGTACGCAAGCACGAGCGTCGCTCGCTGGTATTTGTCATAAAATTCGGGGTCTTCATAGCAGGAAACATCGAGGGAAACCGCCTTGTCGAATATCTTGTTATTAATGCTTTTAAGCACTCTTTTTGACGCGTATTTCTGTGTGTACTCGCCGTACCACTGAAGCCCCTTTGCTATAAGCGAACAGAGCAGGAACAAGCCGAGATATTTTACATACTGTATAAAATCCCTGCTGCCGTCAATCACGCTCAGCAGTACCTTTAAGAATAAAATGTTCTGCAGGAAAAGCGAAAAAATCTTAGCGCCGAGCTGGTCGATAAAATAGCCGAGCATAAGCTTTTTGTCCGCCTGCCACACAAGCCTGACAGCATATATAATGTTTTTTATAACGGGAACCTTGATGTCCTCATGAGGTCTGACACGGCGCACGGTGCTTCTCCTTTCAGAATAATTTAGTCTATTATAACACAAAAGTCCGAATATAGAATAATAAAAATAATTATATCCGTTTGCCTGCGTTTCTTTCCATTATCTCATTATACAGAGGACGCTGTTCGTCTTCAAGTCTTGTTAATCGGTAATGTATATGGTATAATATAAATATGAAAAATTACCATACACATACGAAGAGATGCGGTCATGCCAAGGGGAGCGACAGAATGTATGTCCTGACCGCGATTGCCGCAGGTTATGACGAGCTCGGCTTTTCAGACCATGCGCCTATGATTTTCCCCGAATCAACTGAATACTATTCGAATTTCAGAATGATGCCCGAGGAGGCGGAGGATTATGCAAACTCCGTAAGGTCGCTTCAGCGGGAGTTTGAAGGTCAGATAAAAATTCACCTCGGCTTTGAGCTTGAATACTATCCCGAGCTTTTTGAAAATGAGTTAAAATTCCTCTCGCAGTTTAACTACGACTATTTAATTCTCGGCCAGCATTTTGTTGGTAACGAGTATGAGGAGGGCTCGCTTTACAGCGGAAGCGAGTGCAGCGACTCCGTGATTTTTGACGCGTATATTTCTCAGTGCCTTGAGGGGCTCGCGACGGGAAAATTCCTTTACCTTGCGCATCCCGACCTCTTTAAGTGGACGGGCAGCGATGAGGTCTATATTTCAAAAATGACTTATTTTTGTGAGGAAATTAAGAAGCTCGGTTATCCGCTTGAGTTTAATATGCTCGGCTTTTTTGACAGGAGGAATTATCCCGATAAGCGTTTTTGGGAAATTGCGGCTAAGGTCGGAAACGATGTAATCATCGGCATTGACGCCCATCAGCCAAGCGCACTTCGCCGCCGTATCCTGCTTCGCAAAGCGCAGAATTATCTTGCAGGTCTCGGCATAACTCCGCTTGATAAAATACAGTTATAACCTCAATTTTTCATTTTCCATTTTTCATTATAATATGGGCGCGCTCAGCGCTCATATTTTTTTCTTTTCCGTCAATAATACTTTTGGTGATTATATGAAAAAAATTATCCGTATTATTGACGGTTGTCTTGCCGCTGTGCTTTGCGCCGTTTTTGCTCTTGTCGCTGTCGGCTCGTCCGCTCTGCCCGACAGCGTAATAGCCTACTCCCTCGGCGAGCTCACAATTGATAAAATCTATTCTATGCGCGTCAGTATGAATGATTATGTCGGTTACACAAGCGACACAAGAGTCAGCGCTCTTGACGGCGAAATAAGGCTTTTCGGCGTAATTCCCGTAAAGTCCGCAAGGGTGGTTAAGACCGAGGAGCGCGATGTCCTTCTCGGCGGAGAGTGCTTTGGTATTAAGCTTTATTCCGACGGCGTAATGGTTGTCGGCACTAAGGATGTTGAAACTGCGCAGGGAAAGCTGAATCCCGCTAAAGCCGCAGGTATAGAAAAAGGGGATATCATTATCAGCGTTAACGGCGAAAAGATGCTTTCCTCCGAGCAGGTGGAGGAGGTCTTTAACGACAATAACGGCAAAAGCTATGATGTTACGCTTAAAAGAAACGGCAACCTTAAAACCGTAAGCCTTACGCCCGTATATTCGCATGCTGAGGGTAAATATAAAGTAGGCATATGGGTGCGCGATTCAACCGCAGGCATAGGCACGCTCACCTTTTATAACCCCGTGAATAACTCCCTTGCCGCTCTCGGCCATCCTATAACGGATATTGACACAAACGAGCTTATACCCATATTAAACGGCGAGGCTGTAAAAACCAGTGTTACAAAGGTGTACAAAAGCGCCGACGGTCAGGCGGGCTCGCTCTCCTGTGATTTTTCTGATGAAGCCTTCGGCAGTCTTGTGATGAATACTGACTGCGGTATTTACGGCGTGCTGACCTCGCTGCCCGAGAATAAAAAGCTTATTCCCGTTGCGCCTGCAACGGAGGTTGAGAGAGGGGAAGCCACGCTTTACTGCACTGTTGACGGCGAGGGTGTAAAGCCCTTTGATGTGAAAATCACGCGCATTTCCTATGCACAGGGCAGTGAGAAAAACCTTGTAATCAAGGTAACCGATGAAGCCCTGCTTGAAAAAACGGGCGGTATCGTTCAGGGTATGAGCGGCTCGCCCGTTGTTCAAAACGGCAAGCTCGTCGGAGCGCTTACCCATGTCATACTCGACGACCCCGAAAAGGGTTATGCGATTTTCGCTGATAAAATGGTAGAGGAAAGTCTTAACATTGCTTAATGGACATTTTTCCTTTAATGTGCAACAATTATATATTTGCCCATTATCTTAAACCCTTTCACTTCGATTTGTCTAAAATGTACAAAAAATTCAAAATGAATTTGTCAATATTTCGTTAACATTTCGATTAAAAAGCTATTGCAACGGTTGCTTTTATATTTTATAATAAGTATGTATATTAATATGGGTAGGAGCCGCTGCGGATAATTAAGTTTATGCGGTCAGCCGAAAAGCGGTTTCCTTGTATTGACTCATATTCATATATGAGAAAAAATATTTCGAAAGGATATGATT